>JAERRP010000714.1 GCA_016735415.1 Desulfobacterales bacterium
AACCATGATTTGCGGCGTGAAAATGGACTACGAGATATGTTTGTGCATGGGGTTGGAAAGCCCCCCGGAAGGTCTGGTTGACTATGGTATGTGATGACTGAGTCAATTCTTGACCCAGTTTCCGTTCTTTTTAGCCTTTCCCGGTGGAACCTTATAGCGCTTTTTGAACTTGTGCTCGTGGTATTCGTATGGTGTGTCGGAATACATCTCCACGGTCTCGTAATCGCCAAGACTCATTCGAAGCTGATAGGGCAACAATGCGTCTGATGCCCAAACACCGCCTTCGATATAGAAATAGATCCGTCGCCCCGTGTCGTAATAAACTTCGCTTTCGGAATAATAGCGATAGCAATGCTTGGCTCTGTATCCATGAGCAGGGGCATGAGGCGGTGGTCCTTGTTTGTGGGCAACTCGGACTTCCGGATGATGATAGGGTTCTCCCCACCCAACTCCGACAGCACCTCGGGTCGAAGTACACCCGAGAACAAAAAACAACATCAAGCCTAATGCAAGCAATCTCGTATCGATGACTTCCCAGTGATTCATTTTGTCACCTCTCTTGCTGCGGTTGATGGTTTTCCTTAGTGTCGAAGACAATTGGCAGCAAGATTGATACCGAGAGAGTCCTTCCATCTCATCCTTCAGCAAAAACAGGTGGTTAGGGATTTACTCATCGTGATGGTGTATACTTTTGTTTTAATTCGTGTCTACTACGATGGAGTAATTCGTTAGATCGGCAAATTGGACGATGCACCAGGATGGGAAATCAGGGGCAGAAGCCGGTGGAACACGGAGATCGAGGAGAAGAGGGAAACTTCGTGTGCGAGATGCTATGTGGTGGGGTGGATCGTGTGCTCGGATGGGGTGCGGGGGGCGCTTTGCCCCCCTTAGGCTCAAATAAATCCAAAGGACTGATTCTGGCAGATCAAATAATACCTAATAAATGAAATTCCATTTATCAGAAACCACCAACCAAGGTGGGACCATAGTGGGACAAATCGGATGTCGAAATAAAAATGGGCTACAGCGTCATACTGTAACCCATTGATATAATTGGTACGCCCGGCCCGACTCGAACGGGCGGTCTACGGATTCGAAGAAAGATAATAGTTGTAAATATTACAGTTAGTTGTAATAATATTGGGCATTTAGGGTGCTGGATTCTGCTGGATAGTGCTCAGCTTGATAGCGAACCCACACCCTATACGCACCCGGCAAACTGGACCCGCGATTGGCGGTGGACCCCAATGACTGGACAGGTAAAGATGGAAAAAGCAAGCAAGACCCATAAAGAACTTTTGCTGGAAATCACGCAATTGCGCGCGTGTATCGCGGAGTTGGAGAGGTCCCAGTGTGAAATGGAATCTTCTGCCGATGATTACTTGCACCATTGGCAGATCCAAACCGTTCTTAACAAGCTTCTACACATTTCCCTCGAAAATATTCCCCTGGAATCAATGCTTGAACAGTTTATCGAAGAGATAACATCGTTGCCGTGGCTGGCCCTGAAATCAAAAGGGGCAATCTTTCTAACCGCCGGAAATCAAGACGTCTTGGAAATGAAAGCTCATCGGGCGATTAGTGATGCCCTCGTCCAAGAATGCTCCCGGGTGCCATTTGGCCTTTGCCTATGCGGTTTGGCCGCGAAAACGGGTGAAATTCAGTTTGCCGACAAGATCGACTTGCGCCATGTAATTCAATATGCCGGCATGACGCCCCATGGCCATTATTGCATTCCCATCGTCTCTGGAACTGACAATGTTCTCGGTGTGATTACCCTGTATCTCCGTGAAGGGCAGGATCGCAATCAGAGCGATGAAGCGTTTCTGATCGCGGTCGCCCGCACACTGGCGGGCATTATCGAGCGGGAAAGAATTCTGCAGCAATTGGAGGAGCGGGGGGCGGAACTGGAGCAGAAAAGTCACGATCTAAAAGAGATGAATACGGCGTTGAGAGTGCTGATCAAAAAAAAGGATGAAGACAGGGAGGCAATCGAGCAGAAAATCCTCTTGAATCTCAATGAATTGGTCACACCTTATCTGGAAAAGCTGGCCGCAAGCCGCCTGAACAAGCAGCAATGCCTTTATCTCGATATCCTGAGTTCCCACCTCGAGGAAATCATATCGCCCTTTACGAAACGATTGTACTCTCCCCACTTTGGCCTCACGGCCACCGAAATCCAGGTCGCATCGCTTGTCAAGCAAGGTAAACGAACCAAGGAAATTGCCGACTTGATGAATGTGTCCCACAAAACGGTCGAGGTCCATCGCAAGCATATCCGGCGCAAGTTGGGCTTAAACCAATCCAAGGCCAACCTCAGAACGCATCTCTTGTCCCTTTAAAATCAGGTATATATCATACCTATTAAATACCTGTTTGATAAGGGTTGAAAATCACCTTTCTCACCATACGATTTGATTATACGAAGCCGATCTAACGGCATGGCCGTTAATGTAAGCGGCTATGATTTCCGGCAATTAAGCGGAGAAAGGGGGGAGCATGAAAACGATAGCAACAGGCGTCATCGCCTTCCTGGCCCTGATATTGATCTGGGCCGTTCCGGTGATGGGTCAGCAAACCGACGAAGGACAGCTGGAATCTTATTATGCCGCCTACATCGACACCCTGATCTTGAAATCCGATTCTCGGGCCGAATGGATGGATTCAAAGCTTCACAATGTAAGGAATATGGCTGAAATGGCCCGTTTGAAGGCTGCTTTTCTGCGGAAAAACAAAGCGTCCATCGTTCGGGATTTGATTGCCGGAGACGTTGGCCTGAAAAGCTACAAAATCGATCGCCTTGTCAACCGGGAATTTTATGCCCAGGTCCGGCGTGAGGAGATCATGATGGCAGAAGCCTACGGCAAACCTGATATTTCGGTCCCGAGAGAAATCGAGATTCGGATGGCACGTGAAAATTATGCGACTTACATCGAACAGTGCATTCAGAAGTGCGACAAGAAAGCATCTCTGATCAGTTCCCGAAGTCGGAATCTACGGAGGCGAGCCGAGACAGCCCGAATGAAGGCTTCATTTCTCAGGGATTTCCGCGATCAACTGATCGAAGACCTGCTGATAGTGCGGGCTATACTTCTTTAATGGATTGGAGTGTAAC
>JAERRP010000653.1 GCA_016735415.1 Desulfobacterales bacterium
CCGCCTTAATCCGCGCGGTTATGTCGCGCACAATGGCAACCGCCTGCGCGTTGGAAACCGCCACCAGCCGGTTTTCGAAATGTCGGCGTTCTCCGGCGATTTCCAGTTCGTATTCGAATACCTGGATCCGGCGGCTGTGGATGGCCTGTTCAAGATGCCGCATCATGACCGACGATGTCTCCGCCGGAAATATCTCCGTGATCTTCCGGCCCAAAAACTGCTCCGCTGCCATAAACAACATATCTTGCGGGCCCTTGCATTCCAGAAAGGTGCCCTGGCGGTCAACCCTGAACATCAGATCGGGGATGGCATCCAGCAGGGCGCGGCTTTGGGCTTCGCTTTCCCTGATTTTTGCCTCGGCCCGATGCCGTTCCGCGATTTCCCGCTGCAGCGACCTTTCCCGGTCACGAACGGTTGCGGCCATCTCTCTGAAACGCCCGGCAATATCGCCAAGTTCACTGTGCCGGACGGCTTCGAAGCTGTAGTCATAATCCCCCCGGGCCACCCGATCGATACCGTCTTTCAGGATCGTCAGCGGTCGGCGCATGAATATGCGCAGCAGGATGCCGGTCGCAACCAGGATCGCAACCAGGGAAGCGGACAGAATCAGAAGAATGATATTGCGCAACCAGGCGAGCTCGCCGGCCTGTCTGGCCGGTGACAGATATAGATCCACCTGCCCGATCGTCTGGCCCCGGTGAACGATATTGGCATGACGTTCGATACAGTTGGCCCCGGCCGTGTCTTTACGGTCCTCAAAAAGGATCTTGCCGTCGGCATCGGCAATGCGGACTGCATCGACAACATCGTTATGGATGTATCCGATTCCGATTTTGGCAATCTGCTCATCGTCGTAATCCCAGAGCGGTACCGCCAGCACCTGGGCCAGGTTTTCCGAATAACTGCTGGCCAGCGTCTGCAGTTCCCGCATGCGGGAACGGTGCTGGATGTTGTAGACGACCGCCAGCAGGATGCCCTCGAACAGCAGCACCAGCAGCATGAGGCTGATGGTCAGCTCTTTGGAAATCGAGCGGCGCTTGAGCTTCCCGAAGGGACTACGCCGCCCGGATGGCGATGTTGTGTTCACAAACACCTCAGTATTATTGGGGGGGCGATTGAATATTATACTTGTGGGCGATCCGCAAGTAGGTGCCGTCTTTCCTAATCCCATCCAGGCACTGCTGCCAATCCCGGACCACCGTCAGCGGGGTTCCCAGCGAAAAAGCGATATAATTGGATACCTGCCGAAATGCATAAACCCGTTCGAGTTTATCCGGATCGAAGCCGGCCTGGCGGACCAGATACGGCATATTGAAATCCGAACTTACCCACAGATCGATATTACCGTCGATCAGGTGTCGTACGTTGCTGATATTGTGATTGGCACTCACAAGATTGGTAAATCCTTTACGCTGCAGGTATTGCTCTTTGGCATCCCTGAGATAGGTGCCGATCCGATTGATTTTTTTAGCCTCCCCCAGCGAATGGATTCGGATGCCGGCACCCTTGCGGCTGAAAAAAGCCCAGGTCTGGTGATACAGGGGCCCGACCCAATAAAACCGTTTTTCTCTTTGCGCGAGCCGGGTGGTGGAAAAAAGGGCCACATTGGGAGAATTCTGAGCCAGGGTGAATCCCCGTGACCAGGGAACAACGGCGATGGTATCGGGCTGTTTCAGGCGTTGCAGAATTACGCGAACGATTTCCACCGCAAATCCAGCCGGTTGTCCGTCCATCACATAACTTCCGGGGGGCGAGTCCTCGGTGTATATCTTCAATACCGGAGCGCCGGCCGCATATTGACCCTTGGTCCTGAAATCCGGAATACTCTCGGCGGGAAGCCACCGGCGGCTGATATCGAAAAAAGTGCCGTCCTCAACCATGGCCTGCAGGGCCGACTGCCACCGGCCGACCACCTCCTCGGGTGTCTGTCTGGAAATGGCAACATAGGACTGATAGCTTCTAAAGGGAAGGACAAGTTCCAGTTCGGTCGGGTCGACATTCTGCTGTCGAGCCACACCCGGCATCCCCAGGTTGTCGAACAGCCACAGATCGACCCGGCCGGACATCAGCTTCTTCAGATTGCTGGCCGGCGACTTCGAGCTGTCCAGGTTGGTAAAGCCCTTGCTTTTCAGAAGCTGTTCCTTGACGTCGTCCTTGTACGTCGCAATCGCGCCGACCTTTTTGGCATCTTCCAGTGAATTGAGCTGCAGGCCGCTGCCTTTTTTGGCGTAAAAGCCGAAATGAACCGTAAACAAGGGTCCGACCCAGTAGAACTGGTCTTCCCGTTCAGGCGTCCGGGTGGTCGAAAAAAGGGCCACAGCGGGCCGGCTTTGCAGCAGTTTATAGCCGCGGGCCCAGGGCAGCACCCGGATGTTGTCGGGCTGTCCGAGGCGCCTGAGGATCTCACGCACGACTTCGGTCGACGAACCGATAATTGTCCCCTTGCGGATAAAATTGAAGGGCGGCGACGCCTCGGTAATGACCGTCATCTCCTGGGCCGGGGCCGGTCCTGCCAGAACGGCCAGGGCCATCAAAAGACCGATGGCAATTTTGATTTTCATATCGATCTCCTTGCGCTTCACACAGCGATGACCGGAGACGCTGAAGCCCGCGAATAAAGGCACTTTGCAGATGGGAGCCGGACAACGCTGTCGAAAAATATGAATTATATCAGAAAAGTTGGGTTTGTTACAGTAGAACATTGGGGGCCATCCCGGTATCGTGTCGGATTCAACATCGTCACAAAGTGCCCGGAAGGGAATTTGCCATTACCGCCTCATCACCGCCGAACAGCCCCCTCATCTTTCTTAACGGGTTCCATCGCCCCTTTTCTTAATCCCGGCCGGCTGTAGACACGGCCTGAGAAGTATTTTAAATCCTGATTCTATCGATATTTTAATCAGTTAGACTTATAGTTG
This sequence comes from Desulfobacterales bacterium, assembly GCA_016735415.1. Next base: position 2,919 of record JAERRP010000653.1, read on the forward strand.
GCATTATGTTAGTCTGCTGGAAGTAATCCTGATCAGCGTCAGAAGGCTGCCAGTGCATGCTAACCCCTGCGAGACAGAGCCCTATGGAAAACATCGATCAGATGGAAGAAGAAGTCGATCGGCTCGTTGAAGCCAATGATACGGCCGGCGCCGTCAAGCGCTTGTTCGAACTCATCGAACAGCAGGCCCGGGCCAAAAACTTCCCAAAGGCCGATACCCTGCGTGAACGGTTGATGGCCGTGGACGACATGGCCTTGACCGAGATCATCAAGTCGGCCGAAATCATCGAAGCGGCCAAAAGCAGTGCCCTGGATCGCGACCATGTCGAGATCTACGCCGCCCTCTACGATAATCTTAACGAAGAGGAAACCAATGCCCTTTTTTTCGGCATGCAGTCCCGCAAGGCCGAATCCGAAGAAGTCATCTACCGCCAGGGTGAGGCCAACCAGCGGCTCTTCTTTTTAAACCAGGGGCAGCTCAATCTCTATTTTACCAGGGAAGGCAAGGACAGCCTGATCAGCGTCCTGGAGCCGGGCGCCATTGCCGGGCAGGACAGCTTCTTTGTGGCATCGTTCGCCACGACTTCGCTGGCGGTGCCGTCCCAGGCCGCGATGCAGGTGCTCGACTTCAGTACGGTCGAAAAATGGAAAGAAAACATCCCCGGTCTGGTCGACAAGCTGGAGCAGTTCTGCCGCCGCCGCCGTGTGGGCGACCTCGTGGCCGCCAAAGGCCTGGACCGCCGTTCCAGCCGCCGGATCAAAGTTGAAGGCCAGATCGTGGCCCAGATTCTCGATGACAACGGGCAACCGGTCGGCAAACCCTTTCGCGGCGATCTGGCCGATCTCTCCAATACCGGCCTGGCGTTTTATATCAAAGCTACCGACCGCGCCGCCCGCCTGCTGCTGGGCCGCAAGCTGCAGGGCCGTTTTTCCATCCGGACCCCGGGCAAGGACCAGACCCTGGAGCGCAAAGGCCGAGTCGTGGCCGTCAATACGCTCTATATCGGTGACTATTCGATTCACCTGCGGTTTGATACAGCGCTCAAATCCAATTAAGTATTCCATCAGAAGGGGCATCTTTTATATAGCGTGGACCCGATTTAGCTGTTATCGTGCACTCCCTGCTCATTCCATATACATTGAATGACCATTCATCGCCCACCTGAATCCCTCCCGGAGAATCATCTTTTAAAATAGCATATCATTTCAGGGTGATAGTTTCCCGCACCGCCTGGCACCCCTCTTGCTTAGCCAGTTGATTCGTTTCGCGGCCGCCCCACCGAAAAAGCCCTTGCTTAAATGCGGATCGCGCGCCCGATCCGATTCCGATTTCAAATTTCACAGATTTTTAAGGATACAACGGCCTTCCGGACCGGAAGGCCGGATCGATGATTGGATATCGAAACCCAAATCCGGAGTAAAAATAATGATTACAAGACTTGTCAGTTCCCGGCTGCCCGTGTTGGCCTATCACCCCCCCAAAATATGCGATGCCACCTATATGCAGGCCCTGGATCGCGCCGGTGCCCTGCCGATCCTGGATACCGAATTTCTGACCAATACCGAGGTCATCCAGACCCTGGACCGCATGGCCGGTGAGGATCTGCTGTTCGGATTACGGCTGCCGGTTGCCAATCAGGCCCTCGTGGACTATCTGGAACGCAATTCCATCGCCAATCTGGACCTGGTCATCTTCACCTACCGAACGGTCGGGGACCTCAAGAGCTTCCAGTTCGACAATCGCGATTACAAGTTTGTTCTAGAAATCGTCGACATCAAACTCGATCAGGAGATCAAGCGCATCGCCCCCCACGGCCTGATCGTCAAGGGCATGGAAGCGCCGGGCAAAGTCTCCCGTTACTCCGCCTTTATCCTCCTCCAGTGGTACCTTAAAAACACCGTTCGGCCGGTTTTCGTGCACGGCGGTGTCGGACGGCACACCGCGGCCGGTCTTTTCGCCATGGGCGCCCATGGCATCGTGCTGGACAACCAGCTCTACCTGGCGCAGGAAGCCCCCCTTTCTTCCAGCTACAAGGAACTGCTCCGTGGCCTGGAAGAAAAAGATTCCACCATCATCGGGCATTCGTTGAATGCGGGCTATCGCTTTTTCGCCAAACTGGGCACCCGCATTGTCAAATCGCTGCGGGACAAGGAAATCCAGTTGGCGGACGAAGCCGATGCCGACGAGATGCTCTGCCGCGAAATCGAGAAAGATTTCGCCCGCCTGGACGAAACCAGTGAAACGCCGGTCCAAAGCCTCTTTTATCTGGGGCAGGATGCGGTCTTCGCGCGCCATTTTACCGAAATGGGCGCGACTGTGGGGGCCATGATCCGGGAGCTTTTTTTGCACATCGGGAAACAGCTTGGCGCCGTGGATGAACACGACCCCTTGCGGGCCGATTCGCCCCTGGCCCGGGAGCATGGTACGCGCTACCCCATCATGCAGGGCCCTATGGCCAATGTGAGCGACAATGCCGATTTTGCGGCCGCGGTTTTTGAAAACGGCGGCCTGCCCTTTTTCGCCCTGGGCAACCTCCCGGCGGATCTGGCCGACAATATCCTTAAAAACGGCAAGGAAAAAGTGACGCGCTTCGGGGTCGGTATGATCGGCATCGAGGCCTTCAATCAAACCATTGCCCACCATTTGGCCTCCGTCAAAAAGTATGAAGCGCCCTTTGCCCTGTTTGCCGGCGGCATTCCCTCCCAGGTCAACGAGCTGGAAGCGAACGGCACCAAGACCTACCTGCACACCCCCAGCCTGAGCATGCTGGAAAACGCCATTCGCAAAGGCTGCCAGCGTTTCATTTTCGAAGGCTCCGAAGCCGGCGGGCATGTGGGCGAGCTGAGCAGTCTGGTACTCTGGGAGCAGGCCATGGAAAAAATGGACCGGCTTCCGGAAGACGAACGCCAGGGTAAAACCATTGTTTTTGCCGGCGGTATCGGCACCCGCCTGGCGACCCAGTTTATCAGCGGCATGACCGCCCGGATGGCCGCCGGCGGTGTCAAGATCGGCATCCAGGTGGGGACTTCCTATCTCTTCTCCAGGGAGATCGTGGAAAGCGGGGCCATCAAGAAGATCTATCAGGACGTGGTCTGCGAACGCGATGAAACCATTCTCATGGGCAACACCGTGGGGCTGGCCTCACGGACCGTGGCCACCCCTTTCTCCCGGCACATGATCGAAAGCGAGCACCACCGCCTCAAGGACGGCCTGCCCCTGCACGAGCGCAAGAAAGCCTTTGAGAAGGATAATCTCGGTTCCCTGCTGATCGGCGCCAAGGCCTTCTGCCCGGACTTCAATGACGCTTCCGGCGAAGTCTGCCTGATCAACTACGACGAGAAGGATCAATACGAGTGCGGCAATTTCATGGTGGGCGACTGCCTGAGCTTCAACCCCTGTACGACCACCATCGCCGACATTCACGCCACCCTTTTCGACGGCAAGGAAGAACTCACGGCCCGGCTGAACGCACTGGAAATCTTTTCGAGCCCGGTCAGAGAAATCGAGGATGAAATCGCCGTGATCGGCATGGGCTGCATCTACCCGGGTGCGGATAGCCCGGCCAAATTGTGGCAGAACATCCTCGACAAGCACTATGCCATCGATGAAATGCCGGCCGAGCGTCTCGATCCGGATTTATACTATCATGAAGACCGCAAGGCCGAAGACAAAAGCTACACCAAGATTGCCGGGGTCGTAAAAGATTACGTCTTCGACCACGCACGCTACGGCTACACCGAGGAAAAGGCCGCCCGGCTCTCCCGCAGCCAGCGGATGATTCTGGAAAGCGCCTACCGGGCCGTGGCCGATGCCGGCTACCTGACCGACGATCTCAAGCTGGCCGACCACCTGCGCGCTTCCACGGCCGTGATCGTGGCCACCTGCCTGGGCAACGAACTGGGCAACGACCTGCACCTCAAATACTGGAACCCGGAACTCAAGCACTATCTCGACCAGATCGAGGCTTTCAATACCCTGGACGACGAAGCCCGCGCGCACCTTTTGGACGGCCTGCGCGGCGGCATGGCCAACGGTCTCGATTACGAACCGGTCCACGGACAACTGCTCAACATCGAAGCTTCCCGGATCGCCCACCACATGGGCATCGAGGGCATCAACTATGTCCTGGACGCCGCCTGCGCCACCTCGTTTGCGGCCCTGGACTGCAGCATCAAAGAACTCCTGAGCGGGGAGTACGACCTGGTGATCACCGGCGGGGTCAACACCAACCTGGCGCCGGAATCCTTTGTGGGCTTCTCCAAGATGGGCGCCCTGTCCGCCAAGGGGTCCTATCCCTTCGATGCCCGGGCCGACGGGTTTGTGCTCGGGGAAGGGGCCGGGGTGCTGGTGTTGAAGCGCATGAAAGACGCCCTGCGCGACGGCGACCGGATTCATGCCGTCATCAAGGGCGTGGGCTCCAGCTCGGACGGCAAGGGCAAAGCCATTGCCGCCCCCAACCCCAAGGGCCAGGCCCTGGCGCTGCAGCGCTGCTACGAAAAAGTTCGGGGTCATGTGGCCGTGGCCGACATCGATTATATCGAAGCCCACGGCACCTCTACCATTGCCGGCGACGAGGCTGAAATCGCAACCCTCAAACAGGTTTACAGCGGGGGGCATCCCGTGGGGGTCAGTTCAATCAAATCCCAGATTGGCCACCTGCTGGGCGGCGCCGGTTACGCCGGCCTGATCAAAACCGTTCTGGCCATCCAGCATCGAACCCTGCCGCCCAACGGCCGCTTTGAAAAAGCGGCTGCGGTCCACGGGTTCGAAGACAGCCCGCTTTACGTGATCGAAGATGCCCGTGAATGGGAAACCGCCGAAGGTAAGGCGCGCATGGCCGCCGTCAGCTCCTACGGTTTTGGCGGCATCAACTACCACGGCATCATCTCGGAGTACACGCCGTCCTATCAAACCCTGCCGCGGAAGATCTTCGCCGATCCGGCCTACGACTTCAATGCCGACCGGATTGTCTTCGCCGGCCTGGGCGTGGTGCTGCCCGAATCCCCGGATGTGGACACCTTCTGGAACAATATGGCCGAGGGACGAACCGTTTACTCCGAGATTCCGGAAGAGCGTTTCCACAACGCCAGCTATGCCGAAGAACCGGAAGATTCCAATTACCGGATTCCGCTGGTCAAGGCCGGAGTAGTCAAAGATTACCGCTTCAACAACGTCCGGTTCCGGATCCCGCCGACCACGGCCCGCTCCCTCGACCGGGCCCAACTCTTTGCGCTGGATGCCGCCAGCCAGGCGATCGAGGCGGCCAACCTGAAGCCCCTCCTGACCCACGGCAACCGCACGGCCGTTATCCTGGGCACGCTGCCGGGTGAACGCCAGGTAAAGAACGTCCTGAGGGTAAGGCTGGGGTTGATCAAACGCATTATCGAACATATCGAGGGCATTGCCCCCGAGGCGCGTGAGGAAATCGCCGCGCGCCTGCTGGACCGGCTTCGCGACCACCTCCCCGAAAACAATGAAGATACCATTCCGGGGCTGCTGTCCAACATCGTTTCCGGCCGGGTTGCCAACACCTTCGGCTGCAACGGGGCCAACTACGTGGTGGACGCTTCCTGCGCCTCGTCCACGGTGGCCACCCGCCTGGCCGTGCGCGGGCTCCAGTCCGGCGACTATGACAGCGTGATCACCGGCGGGGTGGATGCCAACTTCTACCCCGCCGTCATGCTGGCCTTCAAACGGCTGAGCCTGCTCTCCGACGGCGACTGCCGCTTTTTCGACAAGAACGCCGCCGGCTACATCATGAGCGAAGGCGCCGCCGTGCAGGTCATCACCACCTACCGCTATGCCCGTGAACACAACCTGCCCATCCTGGGTGAATTCGGGCACACGGCCTTCAAATCGTCCGTGCCCGACCACCTGCTGTCCCCCTCGGAAAGAAAGTACGGCGAGGCCATCGATGAATGCTACCGCCGGCTGCCGGTCAACAAAAACCAGATCGCCCACCTGGACGTTTTCGGGGTTTCCAATTTCTTTCTGGACCTGATGGAAAAGCAGGCCCTGGAGGCCCGCATGCCCCAAGGGGTCTTATTCGGCAACATCAAACCCGAGTTCGGTTATTTCAAATCGGCCAACCCGGCCGTGGTGCTGACCAAACTGCTTCTGATGAACCGCAAGAAAACGATCCTGCCGAACTACAGCTATTCGGCCGATTCCTCCATCGTGGGCCGTGACGCCAAGTTGAAGGCCAACCCGCGGCTGCTGACACTCGACCGCCGCCACAGTCTTTATTTCGCCGCCAATGTCAACGGCGTGGGCGGCAATCACGGGCATACGGTTATCGGTACGCTGCCGGCCTGGATGACGGTGGCCGAACAGCCGGTGCAAGTCGCCGCGGCGCGGGGAACAACCGTAAACGCTGTTGCGACCGCCCCGCAGGGCCAGGCTCCGCCTTTGACCCCTCCGGCAATCCCGGCGCGCGCCGGCGGGGTCGTGGCCCTGATCTCCGGACAGGGCGCTCAGTACAGCGGCATGCTGAAACCCCTCTACGAGAAAAAGGAAGAAATCCGCGCCGTCCTGGACCGGGGTGAGCGCATCTTCCGGGAAATGCGCGGCGACAGCCTGCTGGAGATCATGTTCGGCCAAAACCGCGCGTTGAACCTGACCGAAAATACCCAACCGGCCGTTTTCCTGAGCTCGGCCGCCCTGTTCCGGTACCTGCAGACCCGCGGGTTTACCCCCGATCTTTTCATCGGCCACAGCGTGGGCGAGTACGGGGCCCTTTTCTGTGCCGGGATGCTGAACTTCGATACGGCCATGCGACTCGTCATCAAGCGTGCCGATTTCATGAAAGCCGCTACGGAAGACCACCCCGGCCGTATCATGGTGATCTTTAAAAACGCCGCCGCGGTCCACGACCTCATCCGGACCTCCCGGATCAAAAATATCTACGTGGCCAACAAGAACAGCGAAAAGCAAACCGCCGTTTCGGGCGCCGAAGCGGACATCGACCGGTTCTGCGCTTATCTGAAAAACGCCAAAGTGATGTTCAAAAAACTGGCCCTTTCCGGTGCCTTCCACACCCCGCTTTTCAATCGGGCCGCCGAACGAATGGAAGCTTACCTGGAAACCGTCACCTTCAATCCGGTGAATTTCAGCCGCGTGATCGCCAACGTGACCGGCGCGCCTTACCCGACCGACGCCGGCGCCATCAAGAAACTTCTGGTGCGCCAGATCGTTTCACCGGTGGAATTCATCGGTTCGGTCGAACACGTCCGTCAGGCCGGCTTCAACCGGTTCTACGAAATCGGGCCGGGCCGCATCCTGGTCAACCTGCTCAAGAATATCAAAATCGAAGACTTTAGGGCCCAGCCGACGATCGACGCCAAACAGGGTGAAATCAAGTCCCTCGATCGGATCGTGGCAGAC
>JAERRP010000598.1 GCA_016735415.1 Desulfobacterales bacterium
GGCTGGCCGTCGGCTATGATCACGCCCCGGGTCGGGCGCAGCAAGCCGGCCAGCAGGTGCAGGAGGGTGCTTTTGCCGGCCCCTGTGGGGCCGCTGACCCAGGCGATCTGGCCGGCCGGGAAGCCGACCTCGATCTCCTCCAGAACGGGGATTTCATCCCCCTGGGGTCCCCGGCGAATGAACCCCAGGGCGCGGCATGCGAATCCGGCAGACACGGCGGTGTTCAAAGTTCCTTTCCTATCAGGGCTTCCGGATCGGCGGCAGCGGTTTTCAGCGCCGGCCAGAGCACGGCCGTCAGGTAGGGCAGCAGCACAAAAGCGCTAACGGCCAGAAATGCCAGCGGGCTGTTCCCGGGGGCCAGGGTGCCTGTGGGGGCCGCGTCCGGCCATCCCAAAAGCAGGTGGGCCAGCCCCCCTGTCAGCGGCCCCCCGATCAGGGCGTAAGCCAAGGTCAGCCCCAGGGTGATCGACGGCAAACCGATGATCAGGGCCTGGTACAGGTGCAGACTTACAATATCGCCTGTGGTCCACCCCAGGGCTTTGAGAAGTCCGGCCGGATAGCAGGCATCGCTTTGCCGCTGGGTCACGGCTAAAACCAACAGCCCCAGGGCCAGAATGGCGGGAAGCCACAAAAGGGTTACCAGGCTGCTGTGGCGACCGAAGCCGCTGCGATACCAGTCTAGCGCCTCCGTCCGGGAGCGGATACTCACGGGCCAGGGGAAGATTTCCTGGAGCTCGGGCCGCAGGGCTTCGGCCTCGCCCGGATGAAATACGTAAAGGGCCAGATCGCTGGCCCATCCTTCCGGGATGCCCAGAAGGCGTTGGGCATCGACCGGGTTTAAAAGGACCGTATCGTAAGCCGCCAGATCCACGGCCGACGGTAAAATGGCATCGACCTTAAACGGCATCGTCCGGTGTCCGGTCAAGGTCAGGATTTCATCATTGCCGTGCGACCGCCACCATCCTCCCGCAATCGCATGCCCCTTACGGGGGGAGGCAATGCCGGCGTTTTTCATCAGGTTCCGGGTTGTCGTTGGGTCGCTGGCCACGGCCGTGAGATTGATGTTCCGGCTTTGGACCAGCCCCCATACCCGCGGGCGGACCTGATTGATCCCCGGAATGTTCTCAATGGCCTTCAGGGATGCGGCCACCGGGACAGGGCGCCATCCGGCGGCATCCACGCGACGCACCACCAGGTCGGGGCCCCGGTTCAACAGTTGAACGGCCGAATGTTCCAGGGCGTCGGTAACCAACAGCACAAGGGCGATCGCGAGTGTCAGTCCGGCCAGGCAGGCGGCCAGCAGTAAATTCGGTCCGGGCCGGCGCAGGCTTTCACGGGCGGCCCAGATGAACATGAGAAACGTTTTAGAAGGCATGTCCGGATTTCCCCCGGGGGTCAACGGCGGTGGGCCGGACCAGATCGCAGGGCCCCGGCTGCGGCCTTGCGAGGGACGGCCGGAAGCGCCAATCGATGGCACTGTCATTGTCCAGACGGGTCCGCGCGGGGTGGCCGGAAGGGAAGAAACACGGGCTGGTGAGGCCCAGGGCCGCAAAGATTCCCGCCTGGCGTTCCAGACCGGGTTTTTGACGGATTAAATGGTCGGTCGCCATCAGGCCGACGGGTAAAACCGTCAAGATGACGGCGAGAAGTAAAAGTCCGGTCGCCCGGCTCAGGTTGTCGACACGTTCAGGCGATGTAGCAGGCATCGTGTTTCCCCCGTGGGCCTTTCAGAAACCAAACGGTTTTCCGGTGAGGGCTTCCCAGTTGTCCTGGTTCAGTTCTTCCAGCCGGAAAACCCGGGCGCTGCCATGCCGTCGACGAAACGCGGCGATATGGTCGGATTGTTGCAAAGGCACCAGGGCCGGCCCCATGGGGCCGATCACATCCGAGCCTGAAATCCAGAAAGCTTCCCGCGCATCCAACGGCCGGCCCGTAAAATAATCCAGCGCCACCGGAAGCTGCAATATTTCGGGGCGGCCACCCAGAAAGACATCGGGTCGCAGCCAGGCCTTGAGCATGCAGCCCGCACTGCAGAAATAAAAGCTGGTGCCGTCCTTCAGCCGGATGGCGGCCGCAAAACGCGGATATTTGATCGGCCGCATGGCACACACCGGGCAGCGGTCGGCCGGGCTGATTTGCATCCGGTTGCGGGGATCGAGCGGGAGCTTCCCCGGCCGGGGACCGTCGCTCCGGGCATTCGCCGCCCCGGCCAGGATGGCGGCGCCCACCAGGAGCCCGATGACCAGACGGCTGGCGGCCGGCGTCAAGTAACGGATATGTTGATTGTGGGGCTGCTTTGGCATGGCTGAAAATTCTGATTATAATTTATTCTGTATTAGACTTTTCTCCCAATTCTGTAAATGCTATTTCAGGCGAATGATTTCGATCGACTTTTCAGCCATGTTTCTTCTGGGGTGCCTGGGGACCGGCCATTGCATCGGCATGTGCGGGCCGCTGGTGTTTGCGCTTCCCGGGCAGACCGGCCGCTTCAGCGCTCATCTGGCCTATCACGGCGGCCGCCTTGGCACTTACACCCTGATCGGAGGAGTGATGGGGGGCCTGGGGGGTGGGCTGCGTCTGCTGGCCGTCCGGATGGCAACCGATCCGCTGGCGGCCATCGCGGCGGTGCAGGTATCCTTCGGGCTGCTGGCCGGGGGACTTTTGGCCGTCCTGGGCCTGGCGCGCCTCGGACTGATCCGGGAGCCGGTCTGGATGTCGGGAGCCAACTTCAGCAGAATTCCGGGACTCGGCCGTTTGATGCGCGCGGCCGGCCACGGGACAGACCTCTCCATGCTGGCGGCCGGTGCCGGC
>JAERRP010000711.1 GCA_016735415.1 Desulfobacterales bacterium
AATTATATTAATAACAAGATCCATGCAATGAGGCCTAATTACAGGCTTGCCATGGCGTGGAAATTGCTGATCTTGGGCGACGGATCGTCCTCGCGATAACGCGATTGCGGTCACAAAATCACCAGAGGGTCGCGTTCATGAATTGCCCACGAAACCATGGAAAAACCATGACCAAAAAAATGCCGGGGTGGATGATCGTGATCATGTTCCTGGCGATCGGCCTGGATATCGCCGGCGCTGCGGCCGGCAGCCAGCCCGCGGCACAGTTGGATTCCGGCCAGCTGTTCGCTTTTATCCAGAAGGAAGACCGCCGTATCCCGCTGGTTGAATTCGGAAAAGCGGAGGATCGCGTCGACGAGGACCTCAGCCGTGAAAACCGGGCGTTCCTGCATCAAAATCAGACCTTGCTGACACGCATTCGCAACCAACTTGAGAGTGATTCACTGAACTGGGAGCTGTTGGAAGCCTCCCAACGCCTTATGATCGTTCCGGAAAACCGGCCCGCCTATGCCGCCCTTTTTGAGAACTACTGCCAGTCAGCCATCGACTACGTGCTTCAGAAAACGCATTTGCCCAATCCTTACCGGGCCATCGCCACCTTCCCGGAGACCTCGTCCCCGGTACCGCTCCCTTCCGGCCAGGACGGCATAACCGCCTTTCTGGTGCACAATATCGCCGATGTCTACACCGAAGAATACATCTTTTCCGATGCGGACGGCAGGGGTCAGAAAATCAAAATCAAATTGAGCAACCGGAGCTATACCGGCGAGGTGGGGTCCTACTCATCCTACCTCATCATCGGCGAAGATCAGAAGTATGATTTTATCCGCAATCCGTATACGCTCTGGCGCAACAGCGCCGATGACCCTTTGAATGTATTGATTGCACCGATTGAAGAAACCCTGCACATTGCCTTGCGTCGTTCCACGGAAAATGCCATCAAGCGCAGGCTGGACACCCAGCCGCCCGAAACGCTGCCCGCGATCGAACAAATTATCGAGGAATGGCTGGCCGTCGAGGAGGCCGCGGTGGGTGGCATGGTCCGGCAGCTGATGCCGGAAATCATGGACCGATTTCTGTCGGCAGGGCCCTGGGAGGACATCGATGCCACCCTGCATGCCCGCCATGCGTTCGATAAATACCGCTATTTAAATCAAGGTATCCGGATTGTCGAAGACCTGGGGCTGGACGCCGCCATTGAACTCTATCAGAAAGACCCGCAAACCTTCAAAACCCTGTTGGGCGGTCCGTCGATCAACGATGTGACTTCCGAAAACAAGGTTGCAGACGATCAGGCCATCGAAAAACCGGCCTGAAGCGGTCAGCACAAACCACACCCCGCGTTCATTCGGGGCCCGCCCGGTTGTCGAACAACTGGGGCCCGCCCGCAAAACTCAATCCGTTGGATCGGCCGGATAGCTTCCGAGGCATTTCACATCGATGGTGAGTTTTTGCATCTCATCCAATACCTGCATGATGGTATCGTCCTGGCGGGAACCCTCGAAATCGAGAAAAAAGCTGTAATTGCCGGGATCGGAGCGCAACGGCATCGAAGCGATGCGCGTCAGGTTGATCCCGGCCGCGGCGAACAGGCGGAGCACATCGTAGAGTTTACCGGCTTCGTGTGGCACGGCAAAGATAATCGACGTTTTATCCCCTTTTCCGTCATGGGGTTCCCGTGACAGCAGCAGAAAACGCGTGGAATTCGAGGCGCCGTCTTCAATGCCGGTCTTGATCACATCAAGGTCGGAAAGCTCCGCACACAGGTTGCTGGCAATGGCGGCCGCGGCTTTGGGGTGTTCCCGGGCCAGCATTTTGGCGGCACCGGCCGTATCGTAGAAAGGATGCGGCTCAAGGTTGTTGCGCAACAAAAACCCACGGCATTGCGCCAGGGCCTGGGGGTGGGAATAGATCACGCGGATTTCGCGGTAATCGGTGCCGCGTGTTGCCAGGAGGCAATGATTGACCGGCACCTTGATCTCGCCGATCACGCTGAGACAGGTGGTGGTCAGCAGATCATTGACCTGCGTCACGGCACCTTCCAGCGAGTTTTCCACCGGCACCACACCGAGGTCGAGATGCCCCTCTTCCACCCCCCGGAAAACATCGACAAATTCCAGACAGGGGATGTAGGCGCCGGACGGTACGAGTTGGCGTGAGGCCACTTCGCCGTAAGCGCCGTGCTCGCCCTGAAAGGCCACGAGTTGACGATCTTCCTCCTGTAGGCGTTTACTTTCCCGGATGATGGTTTCCAGCAACTGACGGGTGAACGAGCGTTCCACCAGGTCCAGATTCAATCTTTCCGCCCGCGATAGAAGGTCTTCCTCGCGGGCCGGGTCGTTGATATCGACCTTGAATTTTTTGGATCGCAGGGCAAGCCCCATGCGTTCCTGCAACAGCACCAGCAGCTCGCGGTCGAGCTTGTCAATCTTACTGCGAATTTCTTCGAGTTCCATTTCTGCTCCCTAAAAAAAGTTTTGGAATAGCGTTGATCGATCCCGTCATGCCGGGCAGGTCTTTTCAGCCCGGCATTCGGTCCATAAATGCCCGCAGCGGCCGCAACTGCTGCATGAGTGCTTCGAAACGCTCCGGGGTCAGCGCCTGATCGGCATCGCAAAGAGCCTCCCCGGGGTTGTAATGAACTTCAATCAGCAGGCCGTCCGCACCGGCCGGCACAGAGGCCAGGCTCATGGGACCAATCAGGCTGAGACGACCGGTGCTGTGGGTGGGGTCGATCACGATGGGCAGGTGGGTCAACTCCTTGATGGCCGGCACCGCGCTTAAATCCAGCGTATTGCGGGTATAATTTTCAAAAGTGCGAATGCCGCGCTCGCACAGAATCACGTTCGGGTTGCCTTCACTCAGGATGTATTCGGCACAGTTGAGCCATTCCTCCAGGGTCGAGAACATACCACGTTTGAGCAGGACCGGCCGCTGAACCTTTCCGACCTCTTTAAGCAGTTCGAAGTTCTGCATGTTGCGTGTTCCGATCTGCAGGATATCGGCAAATTCAGCCACCCAGGAAACATCGCGGGGGTCGAGTACTTCGGTGACAATCGGCAGTCCGGTTTCCTGTTTGGCCTTTTCCAGAATCTTGAGACCCCGCAACCCGAGCCTATATGACATTACGGCTTTGTAGTAC
>JAERRP010000635.1 GCA_016735415.1 Desulfobacterales bacterium
CCTGGGCATATTAAACGGAGGATATAACAGCTTGTTGAATAAAGGAATCTGGGACATGACGAATGTCTATACCGATACGGCTCTGGCCTCAACGTATGAGATCAAGGATTATATAAACAGGTATGGCTGTCAACGGATTATGTTCGGTTCTGATTTTCCTTTCGGAGACCCCCTGTCTGAGCTCTCAAAAATAGAGAGACTAAATATACCGCCTGAAAAAAAAGATATGATTTTAGGCCTGAATCTCAAAAATCTCCTTATGCCCTCATCCGGCAAATCAAAATAAGGATGATGAACTTCTTTTGCGGTTAAGGTGTCACTTCTCCTGCTCCTCGCAAAGACCAAAATTGAACAAAAATGGGGGTTGTGCAAAGCTCTCAATATAATTTTATTCAAATTTATATTCCAAATTCTCCTTGGATCAGCCATACAACATGGCTTTTAAAAAATAATATTTTTTAGGGTGATAAGCATGAGTGTTCTCATCGATTTTTCTATATTTCCCACGGATAAAGGGGAAAGTGTTAGCCCATATGTGGCCAAAGCTGTAAACATTATAAAAAAAAGCGGGCTTGATTATAAGCTCGGCCCCATGAGCACAAGTATTGAAGGCGGGCTGGAAGAAATTATGCCCGTTATTAACAGCTGTTTTGAAGAACTAAAAAAAGACTATGATAGGATATACATGACAATTAAGGCAGATTACAGAAAAGATTCTTTCTGCAGGATAGAAAAAAAAGTAAAATCTGTGGAAGACAAATTATAAACAAAAAAATATCCGGGCGGCTGTTAATTTTATCTTGATAATGTTATTAGCGGTAAAGGTTAAGTCCGGATTCCATCGACAAATTCCTTTACAGCATTTCTCGCCCGATTTTTTGGGTTTTCAGCACCCCGATCTTCTACAGTTCCTTTGCTGTTGACAGCTTTTTATCCTTCTTAAAATTGAAAGTATGGTAATCGGAAAACTCGTTTTTCCCGAAGGCTTGAAGAATATTGCTCTTCCCAACCTGACGCGTTCCTTTCAGAATGAGGGGAGAGCGTGCGGCAGCATCTTTCCATTCAAGTAGCTTTGCATAAAGCATTCGCTTCATAAAAGAATGATATGGGGATATTTATTTTTGTCAACGAGTTGTTCGCAAATTACAGACATATTCGTACTATTTTTTCGTATATTTCCGACTTTTCTGTACCATGTCGTAATGCTATTTGGCCGGCTCGCAGTTCGATTATCGGGCAGACCCCTTCACTAAATTCAACTCAATTGTTTAAATCCTGTTGCAACATGCGCCCAGTCACTTCCGAACAAATTTCTTCCAGCTTTGACACAAATCCTTTTATCTGATGCAGGACGCCAGGAGCGTCTATACGGGCTTTTCTCGGCAACAGCACAAAAACAACAACGAAGGCATGAGAAACTTATAATCTGAATAATGTCCCGAAGCCCCCAAGAAAAGCCGGCCATAGTACCTGAAGATGAATTTTATGACCTGCGGACCGAGGTAACTAACGGCTGAGATTGCTTTGAAATGATTACCCTTAAAATCAGGTTGTGTATGGATCAAGATCAAAAAAGCACCGGCTCCCTTGCCGGGATTTGCATGATACTATTCTCTTATCAAAGGTCTGAGTGCGGCTGTGATCTATCGGAGATAACACAGGTTTCAAGGCTATAGTTTGGGTAAATTTTAAGCAAGTTCTGCACGAACGTTATATAAAAAGTTGTTCCCTAATCCTTTCACTGCTGATAGAAATTAATCAGATATAGATTTTAACAAAGCATCCCTTGCATCTGAGTAAAATTGCACATCAATTTTAGTTGCCATGTCATCTGAAAGATCAAAGAGCTGGCGACGGCAAATAATGGGCATTAGCAGGGCGGTCGCTCCTTTTTCGACGGCTATCTCAGCAATAGTCACTGAATTGTGGATATCCTCGATTGAACCGCCAAGATTAACCTCACCTATAATAATAAGTCCACCACGTATACTTCTCTTGAGCAGAGCTGTGCATAAAGCTATAAGAGCGGCAACTCCCAGTTTTGCCCCCGATTTCGCGGCATCAAAAGCGCGTAGCTGCACGGTAAATTCATGGTGACGCGGGTCTTTATCTCCCACAAGGGATGTTGACCTGGCGTAGAGGTTTTGTTCCGCGAAACTCATACTCTCTTTAAAAGCAGGCGGAATTGGTTTGTTTAGAATTTTCAAACTTGATCCAGGGCCCTCATTGACTTCTATTCGGAATAACCCAGGGTGTTCATCCATACCGCCGGGGCTGATTGTCCAAACCTGGCCGGGTTCTAACGGGTCATTGTCGATACTATTTTCGCTATGCAGTTCCGGTGTTGATACAAACTTTTCAACACCCTCATCTCCTATAACATAACTAAAATGTGTATTTCGAAACTCAGCGGCACCGATACGTTTTTGTTGTTCCTTGACCCGCCTGCGAGTTTCCAATGCTATTCGAATTGCCCATTCGAGATCTTCGTCTGGTATATCCTCTTCTCCGCCGGGGTAAAGCAATTTCAAAAGACCGCTAATCGTCTTATTTGCGGCATTTGTATCCCGGCCGCTCAATGCCCCACCAAAATAGACTCGATTTTGCAGAACTGATACCCGGCTTTGATTGCGCAAATGGGTCATACATTCAGAGAAAAAATCACTGACCATCCCGAAATGGTCAGTCAACAGGCTTTTATCGATCTTAGGCACATCCCACCCCGGCAAATAAGAGTGGATGCGATCCATGAAAGCCGTATCATCACGCATCTCTTGCGGTAGAGATCCAAAAAGATGACCTATCCGTTGCTGGTGTTCAACATCTACATCAAAATTGCCCACCAACACAAGGCTTCCGTCAGCGCGAATATTTTCCTTTCCACGGCTGAATTCACCCGATTCCATGTAGCCCTTCATGATGTTGACACCATCTTTCTTGTCAAATGAGACGCCCGACACCTCATCGAAACAGACAACATCGTACATACACACCAGCCCTTTCCGGCCGGTCCCCATATGCACAAACATTTGTGCCACGGTTGCCTTGCCACCTGAAATCAGATGGGCATAAGGGGATATTTGCTGAAATAAATGACTTTTTCCAGTTCCACGCGGCCCTAGTTCGACCATATTGTAATTACGCTCAACAAAAGGCACCATTCTCAGGAAAAATGCATTTTTGGTCCGTTCGCTAAGATTCTCAGGTTCTATACCAATACTTCGTAAAAGGAATGTTTTCCATTCTTTGGTCGAAAACTGCTTTCTGGCTTTAGCCAAGTCATCCAGCACATCACGCTTAGACAGCTGTATCTCTCTAAGGCTATCCACACTAAACGGCCGTCCGTTCTTTTCCTGGGCGATTGCAGCGTCATAGATTAAATTTATTTCAGCATAGAATCCGCCAGTCAACATTCGCTCATGCTCATTGGCAAGCTTTCCGCTGATTCGAACATCCTTCAATCTAAGACTCGGCAGTGTCGCAAGATAAGAGTCTGTTTTTGCGTCCAGCCTTGCGCTAATCAAATCGATAATTTTTACATTACCCTTTTCCCTGGATCGAGCCTTAAAAAGCTCTTCTTCGCCGGCCTTAACCGTACGTGACTTAAGCTGTCGTTCTACAATCTCAAGGCCTTCTTCGATCTCCTCTTGGTCCGTACTGGCACAGTAACGGCCAAGTAAAAATTCCACCACATATGTGGGCACCGGAAACTGCCTGGCGAATGTACGAACAAGATCTTTACGCACCAAATATCCGTCAAGTACCGAGGCGGCAAGTTTGTCCAAATGGTCCATTTCCATTACTTTGTACCTCCGCCGATAATCGTTTTTTCTTGGGCGATCAGCCTCCCATCCTTATCAAGGAGAACAATCGAGGCTTCGTTGCCTTCAAGCTCTTCATTTTCAACGACAACGGATCCCATTCCGTTTTCGTTTATGGGTTTGACATTCATAACTACGCTATCGTCAGGGTTGCCGGCCTTCATTCGGATATCAAAGAATAGTGCGGCGAAATCTCCATCCACTGCGATTTTGCATCGAAGCCCCTTCCATACGACATCGGTGATTTTCGCCGAGGTTTCCTGCTCGGTCGGTGTACCGGGTGACACCATTAGCTCTTGTGTCAGGCATTCCTGGAGGCTTAGCCCGCCATGGGCATATTCCTCGCCCGCCTTGAAACAACTGATACCGTTAGCCAGCACGATGTTCAGGTTTGGATTCCAGTACCAAGGGAACAATCGTTCCTCGGTAACTGCTCCAGGCTTGATAACGGCGCATCGCCCCCATTTGTTTTCAACCAGGGCGGCAGGCAGATCAATTTTCGGAAGTCCACCTGGTAGTAGTAGCCAGCCATGATCCGTTACAATCCGAACCGTTTTCCATCCCGCCGCCAATAGTTGACCTACGCGGTCAGAAATTTCTGACAACAATCCAGTGATGAACCTGGAAAGCTTCCATCCCCGCTCATGTCCCTCGTGGTCGATGTTCCCGAATTCGCACCATGCGTGCCCGTTTCCATCTCCGGATTCCAATTTTTCCAATACAATCCAGCCATTCGCATTTAACAGCTTTTTAAGATGATACCCGCCTTTGAGTGACTGGCCGGTTTTTTTCACCAAAGGCTCAAACTCTGAATTTGCCTCTCCCCCCTCAATGAATTCCCGAACAGGGGAAACAGCCGGTTTCCCTGTGGCCGTCACACTGGGCAAGGCAACCCAGGAGGCTTCTCCAGCAACCTTATAACCTCGCTTAGTCAGAAGCTCGGATAGCTGCTGAGCCAGATCATACCGCAAGCCGTCTACAAACAGGATGCATTCGCCATTTGCAGCCGATTCTGTTTTCCGGCTTGAAATTGCTGCACCTGGGTATCCCGATTGATCAACTTGTTTTTGCAAATAGCGTGCGGAATCTTCAACCCACGGCATGTAAATAGAACGGATCGCCGTTGTCACGGCCTTGAAATCATCTTCCTTTTTCACAAATGAAAGCGCTTGTAAAACGGCGGCATCCGCCTTCCAGCCCATGTTGGAATAGCCGGTTGCCAGATCCTTGGCCGAACCTGCCGTCAGCGGGTTTGCCGTTATTTCAGCAAGAATCGCGAGGGGTCGTAACGCCAGCGCCAGTGGCGATTCGCCCAGCTCAACCCATACCAGTTTTCGTCTTTCACGATGAGATTTGTCGTGATCTGTGATTCGGTTTCGAGCCTCATGACCGGGCATATCCTCAAGCGCAAAAAGGGCTTTCCGCAGGTCTTTTTCTTTGCTTTCGTTCCACTGAGGCCATCCGCCGTGTGTTTCTGCATTTGCAAACAGTTCCAGCGGCATGGCGCATTTGCGGATATGGGCCGGAATGTTGGGATAGCGGTTCGGAGCTTCACAATAGCGTTCCCAAATCGCCTGCCAGGGCCCCTCATGGATGGCCAGCTTTTCAGCGCCGGACAGGGGGCCGTCATCTTGTGGATTAAATGCGAGCTGCGATTTGCAAACTTCCACAAAAGCCACCCATTCGTTTTCCCCTCTTCCAGCCCGAAAGGCATCGCTGTTATCCAACCATTGAAGAAGATCCCGCACCGGGTCCCCGCCAGTTAATAATGTGTTGAAATAGTCTTTATCCAGGCGCTTGCCTGCTAATAAGCTGATATCCTCGTCCAATAGGCGATAAAGCGCCAGTTGCATGGCATTTTTTGTATCGTTGTCCTTGGCAACATCGAGACCCAGGCCGCCTTGGTCGGATTTTAGAAAGGAGAGTATGGTCAAGTCTTTGCCGTTGATTTGAGACCAAATTACGCCCCGGTATTGCAGCTCTGCCAGAGGTTTTAACGGGTCAGGGCAGCTTTCAACCGCCCTGAGATCCTGTCGGCCGACACCAGGGAGATAAAAAATGGGAATGTTTTCGGCTACTAGATAGCTATCCTGTTTTTTCTTCACTTCATTTTCCCCCGGAGTTTCACTCTCAATGGAAATTTTTCCCGCCAAAACACAGCGCAACCAGATTGCGGGGCCGATGCGTTTTTCAATATCGTAATCGCCAAGGACAAACAGTTCCGGCAGCTCAATTTGCACCCTAGGGATAATGGCTTCCCATTGACGATCTCGGTCCGGCCAGAGAATGCAGGCGGGCACTGCCTGGATGTCGGGATTGTACACGGCAGCAGAACGGATGGACTTGCTCAGTCTTTCAATTATTCGTGTCAATCAAGTACCTCCCAGTATCCGGTCTTTTTGGAACCGATGCGTTTTAATATGCCCATCTCCTTTAATTTTTGAATATTTCGCATCACCGTTGTCCGGTTTTTGTTCAGCTTTTCGGCCAGCACGTCATAGGCGATGGACGGATTTTCCTCGATTCCGGCCATAAGTTGCACCTGAAAACTGGTTAAAGGTGCATTTATAGATGCATCTTTGCCCGATTTTTGCACTTTTTGGGCACCTATAACCGCCTTTTTTTCTTCTAAAGATGCATTTGCAGATGCATCTTCCTCATTAAGATGCTTCTCTGCTTTCCTCAAAAGCGTTTTTACATAATCATCAGTGGCCTGAAATACGGGTTCCACCCCCACTGCTTTCAGGGCAGGAATGACCTTTGTTCTCACGCCCATGCCTCTGGCATCCACATAGCCATAATCGCGAAGTACTTCTACAATGATAAGGTTTCGGGGAGAACGCTGCCCGGCCACCATCTTTTCGACCGTCATGGAGTTGGGCAATGCGCCAGGGCTGATAATTTCAAGACGATCTTTGTACCCGGCAATTTCAACATCCACAAAACGTGTCCAATCCCGGTGTGCAAGGGCATTGACCAGCAATTCACGGATGGCCTCAAAGGGATAAATCCATTTTTTTTCGCGGCGGAAGTTTTCGTCAATGTGATTGGATTCCCGTGTGACAAAAGGCTCCATTATCTCCAGACATTTTTCGATCAGACCGGCATCAATAAGGTTTTTTCCGGTGTTACCCACTTGAAAACGACCCACCAGAGGCGCATCAAGCACTTTATCGAGCAGCGCCTGATACTCCTTGTCCGGAGCATCGAAAAACATGAGTCGGACGCCTGACTGCTTGAGCGTCTGCCGGGGTTTTATTCCAAACAGGTTCAGCCCGGCGATTGTGCAGACCGGTTCTTCCATAATGCCATCGGTCATGAAACCAAGGGCTTTCAAGCGGACGATCCAGGATTCTCTGGTCTCAGGCACTTCAGGATCCTTGAGTATATCCCGAAGGTAGTTTTCCAGACGAGCCTTATCCAGTGACTCGAAGGTGGTGCGGTTAACAGGCATGATTTCTGAATGCACCACACCGCTGGACGATCCCAGCATCAAAAGTTGTTCCCGTGTGGCAGGACGGGAAACGGCTCCGATGCGAACATAAGCCGTTTCTCTATCATTGGCTCTGATCACATAAGGTTTTAAAACTTCTTGTCCAATGGTGATAACGGCAACCCGCTTGCCGGAATCCATCAGTATTTCTTCGTAATAGGGCAGGATCACAGGGTGTATATATCTGCCGAAAACCGTATCAGCCACCCACTCGCTCAAATTGCTTCTGGTAATACCGGTAATGGTTTTGTCGTCCGCCACCCCCAGGAGAATATAACCGCCTTTGAGGTTTGCAAGGGCAACAACTTCTTTGGCAAGCTGTTCGGGCCGGATATCGTCAAGCTTGAACTCAACGCCGGAATTTTCACCGCCGGCGATCAAATCCATGACGTCTTTTTTTTTCATGCATCATCTCCCTTTTTCGCGCTCACCTCAGCCATAGCCTGTCTTTTCTCCTCAAGCGTCAGATGGTGATCGTTGATCCGGTCGCCCTTGAACAGGGGATACCAGGGGGCGGAGGCCACGTCTTTTCCCCGGTCTTTTGTCCATTTGATATTGGTCGGCTTATCCCTTAAAATACCAGCCCCTTTCTTTTTAACATCACCAACCGTCATAAAAGGGCGGATATTCAGCCGTACACCATCATTTAAATCCGGGTTCCAGCCGATGGACTGTTTTTCGATGGGTTTCCAGCGGATGAAGATATCGTAAGGATCTTCGCCTTCGAGGATTAGTTCAAGTTTTTTCTTTAAGCTTTCCGCGGCTGCCAGTTTTTCCTGAGCTCCGTCCACAGAATTGCCGATGTCCTGTTTCTGGCGACTGATCCAGTCACCCAGGTAGGTGTAGATCAGAGTTTCGAGTAATTTTGCGTCAAACTTGTGGTAATTCACCAGGGCGGCAAAGCCGTCGGGAAGGCCATCCCAGATGTGCCAGATGAATGGACGATGTTGAAATAGTTTGCAATGTTGAATGAAAAATTTGTCACGTAGCCAAGTATCCATGATCTTGCCAGCGTGGCCTGCCTGGGCAAGCAGTTCAGCTTTCTTGTTGGATGACCATTCACTGCCGTAAGCCGCAGCTAATAGATTTTCCAGCCGATCTTCGACCTTCATTTCGCCACGCACCGGAGGGATGCAGACGATGCCGTCCTCATCAGCCAGAGGCAGCAGTTCCCGCGATTTTTTCACCCAGACGCGGGCCTC
>JAERRP010000461.1 GCA_016735415.1 Desulfobacterales bacterium
ACAGCCCCGTAGTTTCGCCCCGTGTGTGTGCCGCCCCTTCTCGCGCGCGCCGCAGGTCCGCCGGCAGATCGGGGACGATTTTATTGGCACCGGCCACCAGAACGACTTTGCGCGGACCGTAGGTCATGGCCGCGACCCGGTTGCCGATCCCGTCCACATTGACAATCTCCCCTTCTTCCGAAATGGCATTGGCGCTGCACAGAAAACAATCGCAACGTCCCTGCTGCAGTCTCATGGCCTGGATTTCTTCGGCGCTTAATTCAGGACGCCAATGATCGTAAAGGGTCTTTCCCATGATACGGAGTTCGTCGACGACACCCATGGCACGCATGGTCTCAGACACGCCGATGGCGAAGGTCTCGCCGTCGGAAATCATGGCCAGGACCTGACGGCAGGCGGCCTGGGGTGTGGCGGCCAGATACGCATCAAAGCCGTTGCGCTTCAGATTCTTCAGGCAGCGTTCGGTGCGCTTGCGCTCCAGCCAGCGATGATAGCGATCTTCCAATTCCCAATTCCTTCCATTGAATCGAAGCGGACCGCCTTGCGCGTGTACTCCCCGCCGGATGCCGGACCGGAAAAGTCATAAGCGCCGCTTACGTTTTTTTTACGCGAGCCCTTATGGGTCCTGCCGCTTAAAGTCAAGCAGATTCGTTGCCCGGGGCGCCGCGACCAAGTTGACAGTCCCCCCTGCTTTGGTTCATACTGCCCGCGCCGCTTCAGGGCGGCTGCCCATTCCCGCCATGACTTTACCAAGGAGGTAACCCCGTGAAAAGCGGCCGATGCCCTAAATGTGGCTCTTCCAAAGTCTACTCCGGTACCGAGGTTTTCCCCAAAAGCGGTCCGTTCACCTGCAACGCCATTCCCATCAGCCTGACCGCCCTGGCACCACTGGACAACTATGTCTGTGTCGACTGCGGCTATGTCGAAAGCTATATCAGCACCCCCGAAGACCTGGAGACCGTCCGGCGCAAATGGCCGCAGCCCGGCAAAGCGCAGACTTCCTCCGAAACCTCTACCCCTCCCAACGACTGAGTTCATCACCGCAAAGGAAAATGCCATGAAGAGAAATCGGGGCGGGTTATTCCGGGGTACACGGCGCTTTCTGGCCATTACCCGGGTACTGGTGAAATTCGGGTTGGCGGATCTGGCGGCCCGGCTTTTTCGCAACATCATCAAAGACGACGACGTCCCCCAGACGTCCGAAGCGGGAACCGCATTGCGGATACCATCTCCGGACCGCCTGCGCAGCGCCCTCGAGGAACTCGGGCCCAGTTTTATTAAACTGGGGCAGTTGATGAGCACACGGGCCGATGTTTTCCCGCCGGAATATATCGAAGCCTTCCGCAAACTGCAGGACAGTGTTCCCCCCTTTTCTTTCAGCCAGGCCCGCCGGATGATCGAAAAAGAACTCGGACGCCCGCTGGCCGAGGTTTTTGCCGATTTCGATCCCCAGCCCATAGGCGCCGCCTCGGTGGCCCAGGTTCACCGGGCCCGCCTGTACAGCGGCGAACAGGTGGCGGTGAAAATTATCCGCCCGGGCATCGATCGCATCATCCAGGAAGATATCCGGTTGATGTATTATCTTTCCGCCAAACTCGAGAAGATCTTCGATGTGGCCCGGCTCCTGGGAGCCGTCAATCTGGTACGCGAATTCGAGCGCACCATTTTTCGCGAACTGGATATGTACATCGAAGCCGGCAGCATCGCGAAATTCCAGGGCTATTTCGATGATTCCGAGGAAATTCACATCCCCTCGATTCATTGGGACTACACCACCCGTTCGGTCCTGGTGATGGAACACATCGAGGGCGTCAAAATGGACGATGTCGAAGGCATTACCGCCTACGGCATCGATCCCCGCGAAATCGCCATGATCGGCCTGCGATCCTTCGCACGCCAGCTGATGGAGTTCGGCTATTTCCATGCCGATCCCCATCCCGCCAACACGATCGTGATGCCCGACGGCCGTGTCGGCCTGGTCGATTTCGGCATCACCGGCTACATCGATGACGAATTGATGCGCCAGATCGCCCACCTGTTCCTCGGGTATGCCGAACATGACTACGACATGGTCATGGAGGCTCTGGAAAGCGCCGGTCTGGTGGACACCAAGACCATCGACCTGAAAACTTTTCGGAGGGATCTCAAGGACATCAGCGAGCCTTTTTACGGTCGCGCCCTCCAGTCCATTTCCGTCCGGGAAGTCTACGACCAGGTGATCGAGCTGGTGCTCCAACACCATATCCGCATGCCCCGCAACCTCCTGCTGCTGTTAAAGACCTTCGTGCAGGCCGAGGCCCTGGGGAAAATCCTCAACAGCGACGCCAACATCCTGGAAGTCACCCGGCCCTATGCCGAAAAGCTGTTGCAGAAAGGCTACGACACCCGCAAACTGCTGAAAAATATCGTGCAGGAGACCCGCAACATGGGCCAGTACATGCGGCGCGTACCCCAGTACGTCAACGACATCCTGCGTCAGGCGGCCCACGGTGATTATCAGTTCGAATTCCGTCACAAGGGCTTCGAGAATTTCGACCGCAAAATGGAGCGCGGGATCAATCGCCTGACCGTCGGTGCGGTCATATCGGCTTCAACCATCGCCGCGGCCCTGATCCTCAATTCCAACCAGACCGTCATGGAATTCGAACTGGACTTCCTGGGCCGCCACACCCTCTCGGTGACGTCTCTGCTGGGAATCGCGGGTTACAGCATCGCCACCGTACTGGGTATCTGGCTGATTCTCTCCATCTTCCGTTCCGGCAAGCTTTAGGGCTACCGAAAGGAAGCTATCGTGCCGCGTGGCGGCGCAGGGCCAGCATGGTGATATCGTCGAACTGCTCGGCGGCACCGGTATGCTGCTTAACCTGATCGGCGATCACGGCAATCAAATCGGCCGCCGTCGGGAAAGGGTCCGTCATCAGAGCGGCCAGACGTGACTGCCCGAACAGCTCGCCGGCATGGGAAGTTGCCTCGGGCACGCCGTCGGTATAACCCAGCAGGATCTCCCCGGGTTGAATCTGCATGCGGGCGATGCGGAAGGTGGCATCGGCAATCACCCCCACGGCCGGTCCGGTGGGATCCAGACTCTGGCGAACCCCGCCCTCGGCGGCGAGCACAAAAAGCGGATCATGACCGGCATTGATATAGGACATCTCTCCGGTCCCGGGATCCAGAACACCAAACAGCAGGGTGGCGAACATGCCCAGATCCCCATGGTTGCTGGCCACATAGTTATTGGTGTGAACCACGGCCCGCAGGGCCTCGCGATCTTCGGCCGGCAGATCGTCGGCCATCCCGTCGGCCGGCGGATAATCGACGGCCAGCGAACTGCCGGGACAGGCGGCCGCGTTCACCTCGAACTGCCCTGAAAAAATCCGGATCAGGCTGCGGAAGAGCGCCATGAAAAGGGCCGCCCCGACCCCCTTGTCGCACACGTCGGCAATGACGATCCCCACCTTGCGATCCGGCAGACGGAAGACATCGTAATAATCACCGGCCACCTGGCGCGCCGGTTGGAAAAAAGCTTCCAGATCCCAACCCTCGAGCGCAGGAAGCCGGGCCGGAAGAAAATTTTTCTGGATTTCACGCCCCTTTTCCAATTCTTTATTAAGCGTCCGCGAATACGTTTCGAGTTGACGAAAGGTCTC
>JAERRP010000856.1 GCA_016735415.1 Desulfobacterales bacterium
TGTCATGCATGTTAACAAGTAATGAGTGGAAAGTGGTAGATAAGCCCTTAGGGGCTGGGTGAACTTTATTTATTGTAATTATATTACTGAAATATTAATGTATATTGATATACCTACCACTATAAAGAAATAAAAACATACATACATAACTTAAAGCACAGCTGTGATATAGATTGTGCTAATGTAAAATGTACCTAACAGGAAGTTGCACAACTGCCACTTTGGCCTTATTTCGTAATAAATAATAGCTATACATATCCGAAAGCATTTATTATAGTTTTTATAGCTTTATGTCATTATTCCATATCATATTATAATTGTCATTGTCATTATCATTGTCATGGTCTGTCCAGCTGATTATAATAAAACATTAAAGGTCTAGACTTCATATGGCATATAGCATTGAGTGATAAACAGCAGAGAGTATTAACAATTTTAGTGTGAACCTTGTTGTAACCAATCTCGGTAACATCAACATTGTGACACGTCTGGAATTATTTATGACTCGGAGGACATACGTTTTCTATTTGAAATCATGGAGGGTGGTGTATTTAATTTCCACACCTTTTATGAGTGTGCAGTAAAATAAATAATACCAGTCTATAACTGACAAAATGAGGGATTTACTTATCATAGTGGTATGGGGGGAGGTTATCCCAAGTTTCCCAACATCACAAAAAGCTGTGCAGCCCAAATTGCAGTCAGAAGGAGTTAATTGACTCGAACTGAGAACAGCATGTCGAAATGTGTGCTCCCAAAAACCTACCACACATTACATTCGTTCATACAATTGTTCCCTCAATCACTATTGTTGTCCTTCCTGAAAATAAGGTAATATATAATATTGATGTGCAGTTTAATAAAAATGGCAATTCTTTTGGATATGGATATTCAGTGTACTTAAAATTTGAATTCAACACACACTCACACACATACACACACAGGCCCGCTCGCCGGTCTGTCGGTGCAGGGCGTCGGCTTCGCGGCCGGGTTCCAGCATATCGCCCATGACCAGGATACCGCGGGCCTTCCCTTTGAGGGCCGTAAGGGTCGCGATGGCCGCGGCGGCAGAGGCCGGGTTGGCATTGTAGCAGTCGTTGATGATCGTGATATCCCCCGTCAGGGACTGGATCTGCATGCGACCGGCCACCGGCCGGACCGCTTCCAGACCGGCCTGGATATCGGGCAAGGCAATGCCGAAAACGTCCGCGGCGGCCGCGGCGGCCAGGGCGTTGGCCACCATGAAGGTCCCGGGGATCTGCAGTTGCACCGGCCCGCTGGCCTGCGGCAGCTTCAGGATAAAACGGGTGCCGTCCGCTGCCGCGGTAATCGCCTCGGCCCGTACGTGGGCCTCGCGGCCCAGCCCGAAGAAAAGCACCGCGGCCCGACTGCGGGGGGCCAGTTCACGCACCAGGGGGTCGTCGGCGTTGAGGATGGCCCGGCCGTCGGGGGCAATATGGTTCAGGAGTTCGCCCTTGGCATCGCGAACCCCCTCCACCGTCAGCAGGCCTTCCAGATGGGCCGGGGCCACATTGGTGATCATGCCGATATCCGGGGCTGTGATTTGTCCCAGGCGATCGATTTCACCCGCATGGTTCATGCCCATTTCGATCACTCCGACCGCGTGCCGCGCCTCCAGTCTGAAAAGTGTCAGGGGCACCCCGATTTCATTATTGAGGTTGCCCCGGGTCGCCAGGGTCGTGAAGCGGCGGTTAAAAATCGATTCGATCATGGCCCGGGTGGTGGTTTTGCCGTTTGATCCGGTCAGGGCCAGGATACGGGCCGGCATGCGTTGGCGGTGATAAGCCGCCAGCGCGCCCAGGGCCCGGGTGGTGTCGTCGACAGCGACACAGACGATGCCGGCGTCGGCCCAGCGGGTCCGCTGCGCGGGTCCCGGGTGTTCCCGCTGCACCACCACACCGCGGACGCCATGGGCCACAACGTCGTCGACAAAGGTGTGCCCGTCGTGATTTTCCCCGCGAATGGCCACAAACAGATGATCCGCCGCGATTTCACGGGAATCGATCGCCACCCGGTCAAATGAGGCCTCGTGTCGACCTGTCAACAAGTCGCCGCCGGTGGCCTGCAGGATGTCTGCGGTCGTCCAGGTCAAGGGTTGACTCCCCTGATTTCTTCCGTCGATGACGGTGGCGCGGTTTCAAGTGTCCGCGCGGCAATTTTGCAGTCGTCGAAGGGAACGGTTTCACGGCCGATAATCTGATAGGTTTCATGCCCTTTGCCGGCAATCAGAACGGTATCGCCCGGCCGGGCCGAGCGGATGGCCAGCGCAATGGCCTGGCGGCGGTCCGGCAGCACCACATACCCGGGTGTCTGCCAGCCCTCATTCAATTCGTCCGGGCGGTTTATTCGCGTCATGATCGGTTCGATCCCCGGCAGGATATCGGCGATGATCTTATCGGGGTCTTCGGTCCGGGGGTTGTCGGAGGTCACCACCACCAGATCGCTCAGGCGTCCGGCGATGGCCCCCATGAGAGGGCGTTTTTTTCGATCCCGGTCCCCGCCGCAGCCGAAAAGACAGATCATCCGGCGGGTCTTGATTTCCCCGAGGGCGGTCAGAACGTTTTTGAGGGCATCCGGCGTATGGGCGTAATCCACGTAGACGAAGCGGCCGTGCCGGTCCGGCACGCGCTCCAGGCGCCCCGGCGCCCCGGAGGCTTTGGCGAGACCCTGTTGAATGGCTTCCTGCGGCAGGTTGAGGGCCAGGGCGGCGCCCACGGCGGCCAGCAGGTTTTCGATATTGTGCCGGCCCACCATGGGGGAGGCAAAGGGAAGATCGCCGGCCGGGGTGTGAATGATTCCCCGACTGCCCGT
Source organism: Desulfobacterales bacterium (assembly GCA_016735415.1). The sequence continues at coordinate 2,833 of JAERRP010000856.1, forward strand.
CAGGTCGTTTTGTTCCACCGACGGCCAGATGGCATTTGCGGCTTCGAAACCGAAGGTCAGGGTCGGGAGCGCCGGGGCCACCTCGTCTGCCAGTTCAAGGCCGCAGGCATTGTCCCGGTTGATCACGGCCTGGGCCTTTTTGGGGCTGCCGGGAAGTAATTCGGTAAAGAGGCGCTTTTTGCACTGCCAGTAATCGGCCATGTCACCGTGAAAGTCGAGATGGTCCTGGGTGAGGTTGGTGAAAACGCCCAGGTCGAATTCACAGCCGTCCACCCGGTTCAGTTCGAGACCGTGGGAGGCCACCTCCATCACGGCATGGGTCGCCCCGGCCGCCCGCATTTCCGCCAGAAGCTTCTGAAGGTCGAGGGATTCCGGTGTTGTATTGGCGCTGGGCCAGACCCGCTGGCCGCAACGGTGGTTCACGGTTCCCAGTACCCCGGTGGTCAACCCGGCCTCGTGCAGGATACTTTCGAGAATATAGGCCACCGTGGTTTTGCCGTTGGTGCCGGTGATGCCGACCAGGGTGAGATCGTGCGACGGATGGCCGTAAAAGGCGGCGGCAATCCGCGCCAGGGCAATCCGGGAATTGGTCACCCGCAGCACCGGAACGTCGATCCGGAGCGGTTTCTGGGCCACGACCGCCACCGCTCCCCGCGCCAGGGCGGTGTCGACGAAATCGTGCCCGTCGGCCGCTAATCCGGGAATGGCCACGAACAGCCCCTGGGGCGCCACTTCCTGGGCCCGGTAATGAATCGAGCGCACACGCAAGGAAGCGCCAGACGGGCCGAGGATTTCGGCGGGCTGGGCGGCGGCGATAACGTCCTTGAAATTCATCCGGTAACCTCGTTGCGGTGCGAAACCGTCAGGCCGGGTGTTTTCCGACTGGGCCGGACGTTGAGATAGCCGAGCACTTCCTGGGCGATCCGGCGGAAAACGGGGGCGGCCACAACACCGCCGTAATGGCCGTCTTGAGGCTCATCCACCACCACCAGGATGGCCAGACGCGGATTTTCAAGCGGGGCGAAACCGGCAAAGGACGAGACATAGAGCTTTTTGGCGTAGGTGCCCGAGGGGCCGATCTTCTGGGCCGTGCCCGTCTTGCCGCCGGCCGTATAGCCCTCCAGGGCCGCCTGGGTGCCGGTGCCGCCTTCGCTGACCACCAGTTCCATCATGCGGGTCAGACTGGCGGCGCTGCGGGACGAAACCACCC
>JAERRP010000659.1 GCA_016735415.1 Desulfobacterales bacterium
ACGACAGGAACACAACCGGTTCCCCTCGGGCCTGCTGGCCGGGTTCGCGGGGAACCGGCAAGGAGAACAATCTCATGGATCAGCCGTATCTGAAACAGGAAACGGACCAGGAAGAAAAAGAAAGGCTCATGCAGCTTGTGGGCTTTGTGATCGGCAGGGAGATGTTCGGTGTGAATATCCTGATGGTGCAGGAGATCATTCGCGAAACACCCATTACGCCCATACCCAATGCACCGGATTTCATCGAGGGGGTCATCAATCTGCGTGGTAACATCATTCCGGTGACCGACCTGCGCCGCCGACTCAACCTGCGCAATGCGGAACCCCCCGACGGCAACATCTGGATCATGATCCTGAATGTGGACGGAAGGGTAACCGGCTTCATCGTGGATTCGGTAACGCAGGTACTCAAGGTGCCGGGCAACAGCATCAAGCCGCCACCCGACATCGTGGTATCGGGCTTGAAAAGCCAATACATCACCGGCGTCTGCCGCATTGATCAGCGGCTTCTGATCCTGCTGGATTTCGACCGCATCCTGCGCGTGGAAGAGATCAAAAAACTGCGGAATTTCAACCAGGCCGGCCGTGAAATGTCGATGACTCCCTGAACCGAAAACGCCGATTGCGAAGATCGCAAAACACGAAGGAAAGGCGAACATCAATGGGCAAGACTATCTTGATTGTGGATGATTCCACCATCATGCGCCGGATGATCAAGACAACCCTGAAGGCCGGGCAGCACCAGGTGGTCGGTGAAGCCAAGGACGGCAGCGATGCCGTCGCTTTGTATAAAGATCTCAAACCCGATCTGGTCACCATGGATATCACCATGCGCGGCATGGACGGATTCACCGCGGCCCGGGAAATCCTCGACTACGACCGGGAGGCCAACATCATTTTCCTGTCCAATCTGGACGAGGCGGCCTACGGTGAAAATGCCCGGCAGTTGGGGGCCAAAGGTTACTTGAACAAACACCGTTCCAAAGAAATTCTGGATTTGATCAACCAGCTTTAGAACAGACGGTCGACCGCTGCCGCCCCACCAGGAGCGGCCCTGCGGCGCGACCGACGGATAAAGATCATAATGGCCATGAGCCGCAAATCAGAATACAAGAGGACTGCCACGGCACCGGCCGTCGACCCCGCGCTTTCCGTCCTGACGGCGGGCTGCCGGAAGCAGGTCGGGCCTAAAACCATGTCCATTCGCAGGAAAATCCGAAGCGGCTTCCTGCTCGTGGTGCTGCTTACGGTGCTGACCGGCGGCGGGCTGGCCATCCATCTGACGCACGCCGACCGGAGCATGCCGATCAAGGCCCTGAGTGCTGGCGCCAGCCCGGAAAACGGGGATCACGACCGTCTGTTGATTCGCGTGCGTTTCGGCCTGCTGGGCGGCACCCTTCTGGCACTGACGGCCCTGGGCACGATCTATATGTTTCTCGTTCGCCATGTCCTCCATCCGCTTGAGTATACCGCCGAGGCCGCACGCCAGCTGGCGGACGGCCACCTGGATGCAACTGTGCCGATTCAGGACGCCGACGAAATCGGCCGGATCGGTGAAATGATCAACGATATGGGTGTTAACCTGCAGGAGCTGATCCTGCTGATCTGGAATCAAACCGGAAATGCGTTGGATACCATTGAAGGCATCAACAACCAGTTGGATAAGCACAATGCTGTCCGGACCAAAACGGAAATCCGCGCCAGTCTTCAATTGGTGCGGCAGAACCTGGGAACAATGCAAACCGTGGCCCGGTCCTTCGACCTGTACGATGTTCTCCTGGCCGGCAAAAAAGCCGTGGCCATGGAAGACCTGGTCGATCGGGTCAACTAAACCGAAACACCCCCCGGGGGACTTTGGCTAAGGCCAAGTCCATACGCACACGGCCGCAGCCCGGGAAGAGAAGGAGATAGCCATGACGGATTTTTCCCTGCTTCAAGATTTTATCGTGGAGACGGTAGAACATCTTGAAGAGATGGAGGGCAATCTTCTCCGTCTGGAGGCGGATCCCGACAATCGGGAAACGCTCGATGAGATTTTCCGATCCGTGCACACCATCAAAGGTGCCTCGGAATACCTGGGCCTGGATGGTCTTGCCGAACTGTCGCACAAACTGGAAAACCTTCTGGACGGCCTGCGTAAAAACGAGCATACCGTCAACCGGGACGTAATCAATCTGCTGATGGCCGCACGGGACCGTATGGGCCTGCTGGTCGAAGATATAGAGTCCACACAGACCGAACAGACCGTCTTTGCGGATCTGATCGAACAGCTCCAGAACCTGCAGGAAACCGCGCCGAGCGAGACCGACGACGCGGCCACCAATCTTCCGGCCGCCTCCCCGGAAAGCACGCCGGCCGCCAGCAGCGATCCGGAATATGAAGAAGAATACGACGAAGAACTTTTCGCCATCTTCCTCGATCAGATCGAGGAGGGGCTTACGGGCCTGAGAGCCCAGGCGCACACCCTGCAGACAGCCGATATGGACGACCGCCGCGGCCTTCTCGACAACTGCCTGACCCGCATCGATCCCCTGCGCTCATCGGCCAACTACATGGGTTATGACCGCCTGACCGACCTCTACGACAGCTGGAGTGAATCCATCCGCAATGCCCGTGAACGCCTGAGTGCCGGTGACGACGCCTTTATGCCTGATTTCATC
>JAERRP010000767.1 GCA_016735415.1 Desulfobacterales bacterium
GGAAGGATATGTGAGTGCAGGTCAATCATGCGTCGCTTTTTACCGGCCGCATCGTCCATGCTCGGCGCGTGACAAAAGGAGAATACCGGATTCGGATTGATCCTCTATTTAAAGCACAACATCCACCGCAGGCGGATGAGCCGCTTTTGGCTGTCCCTTTCAGCTTTCAGCTTGACGCTTTCAGCTCTGCCGAAGGCAGCCGCTTAACAGCTCATCAGCTTAATACCTTACCAGCTGGCGTCCCAGACCCCTCGCTTAACAGCTAATTCATTCTGGAAATGAATTCCATGACCATCAACGGTGTTGCCAATGCCGATCTGATTCTGGCCTCCCAGTCGCCCCGACGCAAATATCTGCTCGAGCAGGCCGGTCTGACCTTCCGTGTCATTCCAAGCCGCATCGATGAATCCGGGGTGTCTTTATCTTCAGCGGCGGACTGCGTGCGGCGCCTGGCCGAAGCCAAAGCCATGGAGGTCGGGCAGGCGCACCCTGAAAGCTGGGTGTTAGGGGCCGACACGATCGTGGCGGTGGATGAGCGCATGCTGGGCAAGCCGGAATCGGCCCGGAAGGCCCGCGACATGCTGCGGCGCCTGTCCGGCAAAACCCACCAGGTCTTCACCGGTTTCTGCCTTTACCACCACCGCAAAACCCTGCGTTTCAGCGATACCGCCCGGACCGACGTTACGTTCAAAACCCTGACCGACCTGGAAATCGACTGGTACATCGGCACGGGGGAGCCCTTCGACAAGGCCGGTGCCTACGCCATCCAGGGGTTAGGCACTTTTTTAGTGCGGCGCATCAACGGCTCCTACACTAATGTCGTGGGGCTGCCCGTCTGCGAAGTGGTGGAAATTCTGATCCGTGAAGGTGTCATGGGGCTTGAAGTCTGAACGATCGATCAACATATTACAGAAAGGCAACCGTGAAAACCAACATCGAACACATCAACTACCGTATCCGGGCCGCCGCGGAGAGCTGCGGGCGCCTTCGGGATGACATCTACCTGGTGGCGGTCAGCAAAACCATTCCGGCCGAGCGCGTCAGGGCCGCCGTCACGGCCGGTGTGACGACTCTGGGCGAGAACTACATCCAGGAAGCGCGCGAAAAAATCGAGGCGCTCGAGGATTTGTCGGTCAGCTGGCACTTCATCGGCCATCTCCAGCGCAACAAGGCCAAATACGCCGTGCGTCTTTACGATCTGATTCATTCGGTGGACTCGATCCGTCTGGCCCGGGAGATCGACAAACAAGCCGGGAAAATCGCTAAAAACCAGACCATCCTGATTCAGGTCAACACGGGCCAGGAAGCCACCAAGTCCGGCATTTACGAGGAAGACGCCATGACACTGGTTCGTGAAGCCGCCGCCCTGGAGAACGTGACGGTCAGGGGGCTGATGACCCTGCCGCCTTATTTCTACGCCCCCGAAAAGGTCCGCCCCTATTTCCGCGCCCTGCGGAAACTGCGGGAGCGCATCCGTGCGGCCGCGATCCCCGGCATCGAAATGACGGAACTGTCCATGGGCATGACCGGCGATTTTGAAACGGCGATCGAAGAAGGGGCCACCATGGTGCGCATCGGAACGGCTATTTTTGGAGAACGGGCATGAAAATTCTCATGCACACCTGCTGCGCCCCCTGCAGCATCTATCCCCTGCGCCGCCTGCGCGACGAGGGCCTCACGGTCATGGGGTATTTCTACCGCCACAACATCCACCCCTATACCGAATGCCAGCGCCGGCAGGAAACCCTGGAAACATTTGCCGAGCAGAAAAAAATGAAGCTGATCGTTCAGGAAGGATACGATCTGGAAGGTTTTCTGCGCAATGTCGTCCACCGCGAAAAGGACCGCTGCCGCCATTGTTATTTCGACCGTCTGCGCAGCGCGGCCCGGGTGGCCCGCAAGGGCAAATTCGACGCCTTCACCAGCACCCTGCTTTACAGCAAATTTCAGAAACACGACCTGATCCGCGACATCGGCGCATCCGTGGCCAAAGAGACCGGTGTTCCTTTTCACTACCAGGATTTCCGCACGGGCTGGAAAGAAGGTATTGACGTTTCCAAACGCACGGGCATGTACCGTCAGGACTACTGCGGTTGTATCTACAGTGAAAAAGAGCGCTTCTTCCGTAAACGCCCCTCGAAGCGACCGTCTTCCTGATATCCGATGTACGCCAATTTCATATATTTTATCCTGGCGATTCTGATCTATGCCACCTATCCGCCCACGCAGGAACCCGGCCTGCCCTGGTGGGGTGCGGCCCTGGCGGCGGCGGGGCTTATTCTGGGCTTCGCGCTTTTCGCGCGCTGGTCGTATGGACGCATCAATGAACTGGCGGACCTGTCGGCCGCCGATCATCGCTTTTCCGCGGTCAGTACACGCCAGGCCATTATTGCCATTATTCTCTTCGCCTTCCTGATTCACGGGTTAGGGCTGCCGGCCTACGGGCATAGCCTGACCGTTTTCCGTTTTCTGCCGACCCTTCTGGCCCTGCTCTTTCTACTGCTTTTCCTGGGGCTTCTGGTCATCGTGTGGTCCTGTGCCCACACCAGCTACCAGCGGCTGTACGATCCCCTCGTAAAGCGCCGCGCTTACGTCCTGAGCAATATCCGCATGTCCGTGCCGATTATCATCCCCTGGCTGCTGATAACGATCGTGGCCGACATTATTTACGCCCTGCCCTTCGAGGGCCCCAAACAACTGCTGTCATCCACCGAAGGCCAGGTCGTTTACTTCCTGTTGTTTCTGGTTACCGTCGCTGTTCTGGCACCGGCGGTCATCCAGCGCTTCTGGGGATGCCGCCCGCTGGAGAGCGGCTTCTACCGCGAGCGCATCCGTGCGCTCTGCCGACGCGCCGGCATCCGCTACCGCAATATTCTCTACTGGCCCATTTTCGGCGGCCGCATGCTGACCGCCGGTGTCATGGGCATCGTGCATAAATTCCGCTATATTCTGGTGACCGAGGCCCTTTTAAAAACACTCGATCCGGAAGAGCTCGACGCCGTTATCGCTCATGAAATCGGCCATGTCAAAAAACACCACCTGCTCTACTATATGCTTTTCATGGCCGGTTTCATGCTCATTTCGTTTGCCGTCAACGACCTGGTCATCTACCTGATACTCTATGCCAAACCGCTTTATCGCTTTCTGATCAGCTTCGGGATGACCCAGGCCACGGTTGTCTCGACCCTCTTCAGCCTGGTTTTCTTCAGCGCTTTTCTACTGTATTTCCGTTTCCTGTTCGGCTATTTCATGCGCAATTTCGAGCGCCAGGCCGACATCTACGTCTACACGCTTTTCAACACGGCCCGGCCCATGATTTCAACCTTTCAAAAAATATCGGCGGCCAGTGGCCAGTCACCGGCCAAGCCCAACTGGCATCATTTCAGCATCAGCGAGCGCGTCGGCTATCTTTTGAAGTGTGAGCAGGATTCCCGCTGGATAGCCCATCAGGATCGCAAAGTACGCCACAGCCTTATGGCCTATGCCATAGGACTTGTGTTGATCGGCGGGGTCGGCTACCAGCTCAATTACGGGCAGGCCGGCCAATCCATCGGAACCCGATTTTTCGAAGAAATCGTGGAACAGGAAATCCAGGACAATCCCGATGATGCCGGGCTCTACAGCTTATTGGGCGATATCAAATACAGCCAGGAATCGTATGCCGCGACGGTCGCAGCCTACGAAACCGCCCTGCGCCTGGATCCTCTTAATTCCCAGGTTCTGAACAACCTGGCCTGGCTCTACGCCACCTGTGAGGATAATCGGGTGCGGAATCCGGCCCGCGCCCTGGACCTTGCCCGCCGGGCGGTTGAACTTGAACCGACCACTCCGCACGTTCTGGACACCCTGGCCGAGAGCTATTTCATCAATGGCGACATCCCGGCCGCTATTCTTTACGAGCAAAAGGCCCTGGATGCCGCCGATGAGCCCAAGGCGCATTATCGCCAACAGCTGGAACGATTCCGACAAGAATAAAGATAGGCGGCTGCCTGCGGCAGAGCTGAAAGCGTCAAGCTGAAAGGGGCTGCCTGCTTTTAGCTGGTAAACGGGGCGGCTATCGCCGCCAGCTGATTGCTGATGAGCAGGGCATCGTAGATGCCAGCCGTTTAGCTGATAAGCAACTTCAAAACGGCTGAACATTCGCCAGGATCCGAATATACATAAGACGAG
>JAERRP010000577.1 GCA_016735415.1 Desulfobacterales bacterium
CACGACTTTCCCCGACCCAATCATCATATATGGCTGTATTTCAATGATATATTGTTTCTAGATCAGCACAGTCTTGTGTGAGTTATTTCGGTAACCCCGGAAGAGGTGACGGTTGAGAATGTCGACCAGACCCTGATTCATGTCGGACAGGAAAGCAAGTTGTCCCTGTTGCTGGGAATCCTGGAGAGAGAGGATTGGCACCGCGTCCTGATTTTCGCCAACACCAAAGCCGGGGTCGAATGGCTGGCTGAAAAACTGCGCCGCAACGGCCTGCCGGCGGAGGGCATCACCGGTGACCTGCCCCAGCCCAAACGCTTCCGCCTGATGGACAAGTTCAAGGAGGACCAGGTTAAGATTCTGGTGGCCACCGATGTCGCCTCGCGCGGTATTCACATCGAAGACATATCACATGTGATCAACTACGACCTGCCCCAGGATTCCGAGAGCTATGTCCACCGGATCGGACGCACCGCCCGGGCCGGAAAGTCCGGCAAATCCATTGCCCTGGCATGTGAAAAATACGTCTTCCATCTGGAGCCCCTCGAAGAGATGCTGGGCTACAAAATTCCGGTTGTCTGGCATGAAGACGACTGGCTTGTCAAAGATCAGGCCGGACCGGTGAGATCACTCCGCAAAACCCGGCCCCGGCCCAAGCGAACGGTGCGTCAAAAACCCCGTCCCCGCAACGCAAAACCGCCGTTGCGCAAGGCCGATCCGATCAAATCCCGACCCGCCGGCTATTTTCCCGGCACCTTTTTCGGCTTTGCGCTCGACCCGGAAAAGCCGGCTGAGCCTGCGGCCGAAGAGCCCCACAAGAAAAAACACCGGCGCTGGCGGCGCAAGAAAAAAACGGGCACCGCTTCCAACGGGACGACCGGCGCCGTCCCGGCGGCGCCGAATGGCGCGGATCATCCGCCATCGCCTGCCCAGGCCGCCGCCCCGAAGGTGATCAAGGATACCTGAAAGCACCCCGGCGGCCGGCGTTCAGCTTGATACGGCCGGCCGCGGCTTGGCCTGCCTGCCATGGCCCGTATCTGCCCTGAAGGGGGGCGCGTCCGGATCCCGGTATGGTATATCTCAGTCCCGCCGGGCCGGAGAGGCACCGGTTGATAATTGGTTATCGGTGGACTACTTTGCTGCCATGGGACATGTCTTCGAATTCAACGATACCAAAGAATACGAGAACTGGTTAAACAGTCCGAACCGCCGGTTTGCCGCGGAGCTTGAAAGCCGTTTGATGATGGACATGCTCAAGCCCATGCCCGGCGAAACACTGCTGGATATCGGCTGCGGAACCGGTGCCAGCCTTCAGCCCTTTCTGGAGTTCGGGCTGCAGGTGACCGGCATCGATCCGTCTCCCTACATGCTGGATATCGCCATTGCGAATATCATGAACCGGGTCGATTTCTATCGCGGTTTTGCCGAAGATCTGCCCTTCGACGACAATTCGTTCAATTACGCCACCCTGATCACCTCGCTGGAATTTGTCGAAGCGCCCTTACAGGCGCTGGAAGAAGCCTGCCGGGTCGCCAAGGACAAGGTTTTTATCGGCGTGTTGAACCGTTACGCCATCAAAGGGTTTCAGCGCCGGGTCAAGGGGCTGTTTGTCCCGACCATCTTCAACCGGGCTCAGTTTTTCAGTGTCTGGGAAATCAAACAGATGCTCACCGAGCTGCTCAACAAAGCCCCCATGTCATGGCGAACGGTCTGCCAACTGCCGGTTACCGGCAACGGCTTCCTTTCGCGCATGGAACAATCCACCCTGGTCCAGCGATGCCCTTTCGGGACTTTTGCCGGCATCGTGGTCTCACTGGTGCCGCGTTTCCGCATCCGCCCGTTGACACTTCGCTACAAGGCCGGCCAGGCCGGCGGGCCCCTGCCCGGACTGCCCCTGTCGCCCTATCGCAACGCAGGCCGTGTCAATAGCGACTTGTAAGGAACAACCCATGGAAGCCCTGCTGTATGAACGCCTCGATGATCAGAAGGTCCGCTGTCACCTGTGCGCCCATTATTGCAAGATTGGCGACGGCCAAACGGGCATCTGCAAGGTTAGGGCCAACCATCGGGGACGGCTCGAATCCCTGGTCTATGGTAAGATTATCGCCCGCCACGTCGACCCCATCGAAAAAAAACCCCTGTTTCATTTTCTGCCGGGAAGCCGCTCTTACTCAATTGCCACGATGGGCTGCAACTTTAGATGCCGTTTCTGTCAAAATGCCGATATCGCCCAGCTACCGTTCGATCGGCCGGGCTTCATTATGGGTGATGACACCACCCCCGAGGAGGTGGTCGCGGACGCTGTTGCCGCCGGCTGCGCCAGCATTGCCTATACTTACACCGAGCCCACGATTTTCTTCGAATTGGCCCTGGCGGTGGCCAAACAGGCGCATGCTCGGGGGATTCGCAACGTTTTCGTGACCAATGGCTATATGACGGCCGAAGCCCTGGCGCTGATCGCCCCTTTTCTGGACGCCGCCAATGTGGATTTGAAAGCCTATTCTGACGATTTTTACCGGGAAATGTGCCAAGCCCGCCTGGCGCCGGTCAAGGCCACGTTGAAGAACATGAAGGCCAGGGGCGTTTTGGTGGAAGTGACCACCCTCGTGATCCCCGGTTTGAATGACACCCCTTCCGAGCTGACCGCCCTGGCAGAGTTCTTGTCCGGAGAACTGGGGCCGGACACGCCCTGGCATCTGAGTCGCTTCCATCCCGCCTACCGGTTGACCGATCGGGGCAACACGCCGGTGGAAACACTGGAAAGGGCCCGCCAGATCGGATTGGATGCCGGCCTGCAATATGTCTACATCGGCAACGTGCCGGGCAGCGATGCGGAAAACACCTACTGCCCCAACTGCGGCACCAGCGTCATCGACCGCTTCCATTACAACACCCGGGTCAGCCTCATCGACGGTCGCCACTGTGCCTATTGTCACGAACCGATCAACGGTGTTTTCTGACGGCACACGCTGAGCCCTCCCTGTCGGATGACCGCTGCCGCCAGCCGGCGGCGACCGTGTCCTGCTCAGGCGGACGCATAGCGGGTCGGTATGCGCTGAACCGCCGCCAGCGAACATAAGGCCAGCAGCGCGCCCCCGACAAAGGGAAGGCGATAATCCACCATCCAGAGAATACCGCCGGCGGCGGGCAGGACCACGGCGGCGATGTGATTGATCGTAAAACCCACCGCCATGCTGGGCGCAATGTCCTGCGGATCGGCGATTTTTTGGAAGTAGGTGCGGATGGCAATGGCAAAATTAAAAAAGATATGATCCAGAATATACAGGCCGGCCAGCAGGTGTTTGGAATCAACCACCGCGTAGGCCAGGAAGATAAACACGAGGCTGGCATATTCCAGCGAGAGCACTTTGCGCTCCCCGTAACGGACAATCGCTTTGCCGATCAGCGGGCTGGCATAATAGTTAACGGCATTGTTGACGACAAAGAGAAGCGTTATTTCCTGAACCGAAAAGGCAAAGCGTTCGACCATTAGAAACACGGCAAACGCCATGAATATCTGCCGTCGGGCCCCGGCCAGGAACGTCAGGAGGTAAAACAGGCGGTAGGGCCGCCGCAGAATCATCCGCTTGCGCTGGGGCGGCAGATTCGCCCGGGTCGGTTTCTGCCGGAGTCCCCACACCGCCATGATCGTCAGCGGCACTCCGATCATGAGATACATCTGTTCATAGGACAGCACCCCGGCCATCAGGTAGATCACGGCCCCGACCCCGATATTGGCGGCCGCGGCATAGCTGCGTTGTAGACCGAAAACGATCGGGGCCGTGTCGCGGTCGAAATACTGCAGGGTCAGCGATTGATTGGTGGTTTCAAAATAGTGGAAACCGAAACTCATCACCAGTGTGGTGAACATCACGCCGCCGAAGGTCGGTAAAAACCCGGTGGCACCGATCCCAAGGCCGAGCAACAGAATGGACAGAGACGAGAGGCGATGTTCGCGTATGACCAGCATTACGTAAATGGCCAGCAGGGCCAGAAATCCGGGGATTTCGCGCACGGACTGGATGATCCCCACCTGGGCGCCGTTCAATCCGGCCGCCTCGACCGCGAAATTATTGAACAGTGTCCGCCAGCCCTGCAAACCGATCGTCGATGCAATGGTCAGAACGACCAAAAAGCGATACATGGGATCTTTGCGAAAATCCATCCGGGGTTCTTTTCCCATCTGAAAGGGGGGCCTCAATGCATCCCCATTCAAATCAATGAACACATAATAACTAAATATTAACAATAGGTTAAACTAATTTCACCAAATTCTCAATGAATCGGTTCAAAATTTTGAACCCGGACCTTTTCACTAATATTCCCAATAAATCAACAGGCTACGTTAATTCACCACCGACCGGGTTAATAATTTTGAACCTTCAAAACGGAGAATCCCCCCATTGAAGCGCTTGGCCACGATACGCTCCATCCGGGATAGTCTTCTAACCATTTGAATTTAAATGATATGCGATTTTAGACGTGGGAAGTCGTGATTTTGGCAAGCAGATTGCATATACCTGATGTCACCTAACCTAACCTTTTTCACACCAATTCCTCCTTAACGGTTATTCGCTCGCGAATAACCGTTATTTTTTTTGATCCGGGTCAAGCCATTGACGTATCACGCCCTGGCGGGGAAAAAAAGCCTTTCCATCGGCCAAATGCGTATACGCCCGCCTGGCATTCACAGGAATTTGGGCACCCGGTGCATTTCGGCTTGAAGTTCTCAATATTTAAGCATATACTTAAGTCTCTTTTGCCGGAACCCACCCATGGAAATCGACCGTCCGGCACCGAACGCTTTGGAGGCATCATGATCGATCCCCTGTTTGAACCCCTGCGCATTAACGGTCTCGAAATAAAAAACCGAATCTACATGCCGGCCATGCATCTGGGCATGGCGGTGAACTACAAAATCACCGACCAGTTGGTTGATTTTTACACGGCCCGCGCTCGTGGCGGGGCCGGGTGCATCTGTGTCGGCTATGCCACGGTGGATGAACTATCCGGCAACACGACCAATATCGGGGCCCATCACGACGTCTTTGTCCCCGGACTGACCCGGCTGGCTTCGGCCATCCGCGCCGGCGGCGCCCGTGCCGCGGTTCAATTGAACCATGCCGGCCGTTACAATTTCTCTTTCTTTCTGGGAGGCCAACAACCTGTGGCGCCATCTGCCATCGCCTCGCGCATGACCAAAGAAGTACCGAAAGCGCTCACCAGGGATGAAATCAAGGCGATTGTGGCTGGTTTTGCCACGGCGGCGGGACGCGTGAAGGCGGCGGGCTTCGATGCGATCGAAGTCCTGAGCGGTACGGGTTATTTGATCAGTGAATTTCTTTCGCCCCTGACCAACAAGCGCGAGGATGAATACGGCGGTCCTCTGGAAAACCGCATGCGCTTTGGCCTGGAAATCATGCAGGCGGTTCGTCTGGCGGTGGGCGATACGTTTCCGTTGATTGTGCGCATGAACGGAAACGACTTCATGCCTGCGGGTCAGGGCCGACGCGAACTGCAGCAATATGCCCGCGCGCTGGTGACACAAGGGTCGGTGGACGCTCTGAGTATCAACGTGGGCTGGCACGAAGCCCGCATTCCTCAGATCACCACGGCGGTGCCGCGCGGTGCCTTTGCGTATCTGGCCCGGGATATCAAAACCCAGGTCAACGTGCCCGTTATCTATGGCCACCGTGTGAACGATCCCCAGACGGCCCGGGAACTGCTGGCGGAGGACATGTGCGATATGGTGGCCATGGGCCGCAGCCTGATCGCCGACCCCCGGCTACCGGAAAAAGCGCAGCATGAGAATGGAGACGATATCATCCATTGCGTGGCCTGCGCCCAGGGATGTTTCGACAATCTGTTTAAACTGAAAAGTGTTGAATGCCTCTGCAACCCGATGGCGGGACACGAACAGGAATGCACGTTGCAAACCACCGAGCACCCCAAACAGGTCATGGTGATCGGTGGCGGACCGGCGGGGATGCAGGCCGCCCTGGCGGCTTCGGGATGCGGCCATCAGGTGTCGCTTTATGAAAAGGAATCCTGCCTGGGCGGGCAGCTTTTTCTGGCGGCCGCCCCTCCCGGTCGCAGCGAGTTCGCGGTGCTGGCCAACGACCTCGCGCGCCAGGTGGCGAGAGGACCGATCACGGTTTTTCTGAATCAGGCGGTCGACGAAAGCCTCATAAAAGAACGGCAGCCTGACCATGTTGTTCTGGCCACCGGGGCCCGGCCGATTGCACCGCCGATTCCGGGCGCCGATCAACCCCATGTGGTCCAGGCCTGGGATGTGTTGCGCAACCGGGTGCGCACGGGAAGCAGGATCGTTATCATCGGCGGGGGCGCCGTGGGCGTCGAAACGGCCCTGTTCCTGGCGGAAAAGGGGACCATTTCCGGGGAAACACTCAAATTTCTGATGGTCAACAAGGCCGAACCCCTGGAAGATCTCTACGAACTGGCCACCCGTGGGACCAAGGATATCACCGTGATCGAGATGATCGATCGCATCGGTCAGGGGCTGGGGAAAACCACCCGCTGGACCCTGATCCAAGACTTAGGCCGATATCATGTCAAGGCCCTTCCCGGTATCAAGGCCATGGCGATAACGGCCGGCGGGGTCGAGGCTCAAAACGCGGAGGGGCAACGGGTCGAGCTGCCGGCCGATACCGTTGTGCTGGGGATGGGTTCACGGTCTGAATGCCGTCTCAAAGACATATTGGAAGGCCTCAAAATACCCTACCAGGTGGCCGGTGATGCCGAGCAAATCGCCACGGCCTTTGAAGCCATCCACTCTGGTTTTGCCGCTGGAAAAGCGGTCTGAGACCTGAGAGGACGCGCGCAAAAAGAGCCTCACATTGCCGGCCGGCCGGATAAAATGCAAAATCGTGCTGCGTGCTTAAAACGACTGAGGTGTGACGATCGGACCGTGAACCGCTTTGAGGGCTACAAGTCCCTCTCGTTGCCGATCAAGAATTTCAAATAGCGTGGGGGGGATGTCCTCATCCTTGCCGTAGGCCTCCTTCTGAAGGTCGATCCGGCCGATGATGTTGTCGATATAGAGCGAAAACTGCCGGGTATAGAGATCTTCAGGATAGGCTTTATCGATAATCGTGGCAAAAAGAGTTTTAAGATCCTCATATTTCGGTAAATAGCCAACGGGGGTCTCGATGGTCGACACCTCTTTATGCGCCAGCTGTTCCAACCAGCCCAGCCAGACCTTGACGTCGCGTTTTTCCCCCAGAAGTTTTTTACCTTCCCCGCCGCGGGCGGCATGGGTCAGAAAATAGTTCAACCCGGCCATGATCGGGCGCTGGTCTTCGTGGATGAGAGGACTGCCGAAGAACTTGAACTGGGCCGCCATATAGTCGCCCAGTGATCCCGGAATGAACGGCGCATTGGCCCAGGGTGCCCGCTTGACACCCGAGGCGCCCACTTCGGTGGCGGTGGCGGCCGATACGATACAGGCCCCGATCAGCACCCCTTCGTCCGTGGTTTTAGCGACCCAGACCGGCGGCATGGTGTCACTGTCCCGGCCGCTGTAAGTAATCACCCGGGTTGGAACCCCCTTGGGGTCCTCACAGCGTTCGGAATAGTTGCGCAAAGCCTTGGCCGATACGGTACAGCGGGCATTGGGGTGCGAAATGGGCACTGGTTTGCCGTCCGCATCGGTCATGCCTTTTTTCCACTCACCCTGGAAATTGAAACCTTCGTCCGGATGCGCTTCGTTGTTGCCGGTCCAATGGGGGACCCCGTTATCGTCGACCAGAACATTGGACCAGATGACTTCCGCCCCCGGTTGGCGCAGCAGTTCCATCAGCATGGGGTCACCATCACGGTTGACGTCTTCCAGAATGCCGAAAATACCGGCTTCCGGATTGATCGATCGAACCGTACCGTCGTCGGCGATCCACATCTGGGCCAGATCATCGCCCACGAACCAGTTGCCGGCCATGGCGGTGGTGGTTTTACCGCATCCGCTGGGGGCGGCCCCGGCAAACCAGGTGACCCGTCCTCCCGTTCCCTCGATACCCGTTATGAACATGTGCTCCGAAAGTTCCCGACCGTTGTTTTCATAGACGGCTTTGTCCACCGAAAAGCGAT
>JAERRP010000824.1 GCA_016735415.1 Desulfobacterales bacterium
GGACCGATTTGGATTTCATTCAACGGGCGGTAAAGATGGCGACCCATGAAATCGGCCACGGCCCGTTCAAAATCGCGCATGCGCGGTCGTTCGTCCCAGTAGGTTATTTTGAGCAGGACCTGGGCGGTCCGGGCTTCGTGGCGGTGGACGACCGCATCCACCAGGTCGACGAAGTCTTCCCGGGTCTGGCGGTCAACCGTGCCGACCATGCCGAAATCCAGCAGGCAGATCACCTCGCCGGGCAGCACGAACAGGTTGCCCGGGTGTGGATCACCGTGGAAAAAGCCGAAGTCGAATACCTGCCGCAGGAGGATATCGCTGCCGCGCCGGGTGATCTTGCGGCGGTCCAGGCCGGCATCTTCCAGCTTGCGGACATCGGAAATTTTGATGCCGTCGATATACTCGGCCGTCAGCACCCGTGTGGTGGTCAGGTCGGGATAAACTTTGGGGATGTAAACCGTTTGATCCCTCAGAAACTGGTTGGCCATGCGTTCCATGTTGACAGCTTCGAAGGTGTAATCGATTTCACGTTCGAGTACTTTGGCGAATTCTTCGACGATTTTGACGGGGCGGAAAAAAGCGATCTCTTCGATGTGGTGCTCCATCAGGGTGGCGATATGGAGCATGATTTCCAGATCGACCTCGATGATTTTTTTGATGCCGGGCCGCTGGATTTTGACGGCCACCCGTTCGCCATCGGCCAGCGTTGCGCCATGGACCTGGCCGATGGAGGCGGAGGCTAAGGGCGTGGGCTCGAACGAAGCAAAAATCTCGTCCGGGGCGGCACCCAACTCGACCGTGATGATGCGTTCCACCTCTTTCGTATTGAAGGGCGGGACCTCATCCTGCAGTTTGGCGAGTTCGTTGATGAAGTCCACCGGGATCAGGTCGGGGCGGGTCGACAGGACCTGGCCGAGTTTGACATAGGTCGGCCCGAGTTCTTCCAGGGCCATGCGTACCCGTTCGGCCCGGGAAAGCCTTTCGAGACGCTCGCGGCGGTTGCGCGATATCATCTGCAACCCGATTTCGATGTACTGGTCGATCTTGAGCAGGTCGACCAGATCCCCGAAACCGTATCGGAAGAATACGGTCAGAATCTGCCGGTAGCGGTTGAGGTGGCGGTAGGTGCGTCCGATGACGCCGATTTTGCGGATGCTCAGCATAGCGGGCGGGCTTTCATCTGCACGGATCGAGGGTGGTGCCGGTCAAGAGCCTGCCAAGGGGGTGTGATCCGCGTCAACCCGGGGCGCGCCCAGCGCGCGGTTGCGGCGGCGCAAAAAGCCCTATCCTTTACTTTCTTCGGCGCCCTGGCTGATGGTTTTTTTGAGTTCGCGGATTTCCTTCTTGAGCGCCTTGAGGTCATCGATGGTGACGATGTCGGCCCTTTTCAGGAACTCCTTGACGCTTTTTTCAACCCGGGCTTCGAGTTTGTCCTGGGTTTCCTCATAGCGTTTCTGGACATCCTTGAAAAATTTTTTGCCATCGTCCTCGCTCATGTTCATTTTTTTTTCAAGCTCTTTGGCCAGGTCTTCCACCTCGTCCTTGGCCGTCAGCGCCAGCCCGATTCCGGTCAAAAAGGCTTTTTTGGTAAAATCGAGAATATCCGCCATGGTGGTTCTCCTTGTCTGCGGTGGGCCGGCGGCGTGCCGGCCATGGTTTTCGAATCGCCGGTGTGTCCTCTTGAACACGAATGCCAATGGTCAATACCGCCGTCGGTTGGAACGGGCAAGTGCGGCGGCAAGGAACGGGAATGGTGCTGAAGGGGGCTCCCAGGCGACGCGGCCTGAAGGCTGACTATCTATCATAGGCCGGTTTTCTTTGCAAGCAGGGCCGTAAAATGACGAGGCTTTTCCGTTGCTTATCCATGGACCTGGCACGGCCCGGGACCGGGCGCAGCGCCGGTGACAGTGGTGGGCCTCAGCCTGTGGCGGCGCAGGGACCGAAGCCGGGGCGGGCGTCCGGCAGGGCCAACCGAAAACGGCATCAAAAGGCGCTTGACTGTTGGGAACAACTGTCTTAAGGGGTTAATTTCAGAAGATATAGCCCGTTGTTCCAGTGCCGGGGACGATCGCGACGAGGAAAACGCCCAAATGCCCTTCGGCCATAGACACGCGTCCAATTCGATACGAAAGGAAATTTAATAATGCCGTTTTCGATTGCCATGGCCGGCAAGGGTGGCACGGGAAAGACCACCATGGCCGGTTTACTGATCAAATACCTTATGGCCAAGAACAAAACCCCGGTACTGGCCGTCGATGCCGACGCCAACGCCAACCTGAACGAAGTCATGGGGGTACCGGTGACGGATACGCTGGGCGACGCCCGCGAGGAGATGAAAAAGGGCCAGGTCCCGAACGGGATGACCAAAGACATCTTCATGGATATGCGCATGCAGCAGGCCATTATCGAGCATGACGGCTTCGACCTGGTCGTGATGGGCCAGCCCGAAGGCGCCGGCTGTTATTGCGCGGCCAATTCGCTGCTGTCCGTTTTTCTGGAAAAACTGACGGACAATTATCCGTATCTCGTCATGGATAATGAAGCCGGCATGGAACACATCAGTCGTCTGACGACGCGCGACGTCGATATTCTGCTGATCGTGGCGGATGCCTCGCGCCGCGGGCTGCAGGCCGGGCTGCGTATCAACGAACTGGTCAAAGCGTTGAACATCGGGGTTGCCAGGACTTATCTCATGATCAACCAGGCCAAGGGTGAACCCTCACCCCAGGTGATGACCCTCATTCAGGAAGCCGGAATGGACTACGCCGGCACGATTCTGGAAGACGAGACGCTTTACGAATTCGATCTGGAAGGTAAACCCACCATCGACATGCCGATGGATACACCTGCCGTGCAGTCGGCCTTTGCGATTTTCGACAAGATACTGACCTGATGCCGGGTCGAATGGAAACCGAATGAAGCCAACCGGGCTGTTATACGACGAACGATTCCTGAAGCACCGCACCGGGGCCAATCATCCCGAAATTCCCGAACGGCTCACCGCCATTTACAACGGCATCCGTGACCGCGGTCTGCTCGAGCACCTGGAGGTCATCCCGGCCCAGCCGGCAGCGCGCATGTGGATTGAAACCGTGCACGACCGCGATTACGTCGATCGTTTTGAAGCCGCCTGCCGGAATGGCAGCCGGTCTTTCGACAGCCCCGACAATCAGATGTGTGCGGACACGTTCGAAATCGCCCTGCTGGCGGTGGGAGGGGTGCTCGACATGGCCGACCGGGTCGTGGCCGGCGAGATAGACAATGCCTTCTGTGCCGTGCGCCCCCCGGGCCATCATGCCGAAAAGGCCAAGGCCATGGGATTCTGCTATTTCAATAACGTGGCCGTGGCCGCAACCTATCTGCAGACCCAGTGGCTGATCGAGCGGGTGGCGATCATCGACTTCGATGTGCACCACGGCAACGGCACTCAACATACTTTTGAAGACGACCCCACCGTTTTCTACTATTCCATCCACGAGCATCCGTCCTTTGCTTATCCCGGAACCGGCCGTTCTTTTGAAAACGGGGTAAACCGGGGGGTGGGCTACACCTGCAACGCCACCATTTTGCCGGGCCAGGGGGATGATTTCTACCGCGAAGTCGTTGAAAACGAGCTGCGGCCGCTCATGGCCCGTTTCCGCCCGCAGGTGATTATCGTTTCGACCGGTTTCGATGCCCATGTGGATGACGACATGTCGGACATATCCCTTTCGACGGCCGGTTACGCCTGGCTGATGAAACAATTCATGAAGCTCGGCGAAACCTATGCCGATGGAAAAGTAATTTCGGTACTGGAAGGCGGCTACTGTCTGGAGCGGTTGCCGGAGTTGGCGGCCGATCATGTCCAAGCACTGCTTCAGACTTAACGACCGCTGATTATCTCAGCATTGAATCGGGAGGTTTAGATGTTTATCAGCAAATCCATGACGCACAACGTGGTCACCACGCGTCCCCAAGTGCCCCTGCTTGAAGCCTGCACGCAGCTCAAAACGAATAACATCCGGCATTTGCCGGTACTCGACGATGACGATCACCTGGTGGGCATCATCACCGACCGCGATATCCGCAGCGCCCTGCCGGCCGCATTCTATCTTGAGGACAGCCAGGCCTCGGACGTTGCCAGCTACCGCACGCTGACCGTCGGCGATACCATGACCCAGAATCCGATGACAATCTCCCCCGAGGATACCATCGAGGACGCCCTGCTGCAGATTCAGAGGATGCGGGTGGGTGCGTTTCCGGTGGTGGACAAAAGGGGCCGTTTGACCGGCATTATTTCCGTCCGTGATCTGCTGCGTGCTTTTATCAACTTCCTGGGTATCGAGGAGCCCGGTACCCTCCTGGGCATCGTGGTGGAAGAAAAAATCGGCCAGATGAAAAAAATCGTGGACGCCATCACGGAAGAAAACATATCTTTCGGCAGCATCCTGGTGGCGCGGCACTGGGAAGAAAACATGCGGGCAGTCTTTCTCTACTTGCTGACCAACAACATCATCCGTGTCAAGCACAAGCTGGCCGATCTGGGCTTCGAACTGCTGGATCCCATGGAATGGACCATGGACCGTTTGCCGCGCCATGACTAGCCGGCGGCCGGATACCACTTTGGTACAAACCGCTGAAGCGGCGGCCCGCTGCCGCGGCCGGTCATTGGTTCCAACAATCTGAAATACC
>JAERRP010000914.1 GCA_016735415.1 Desulfobacterales bacterium
GCTGGCCGTCGCTGTCGCCCTTCTGCTTTACACCTTGGGCGAACGCTACCTGAAACTTGAAGCGGCCCCGGAATACTGAGGTCTTTTGGCCTCCGGTCGCCTTGCCAGCCAAAGAAGGCGACCGGAGATGACCGCCGTGTGCTGCGATATCGGCGCCACCTTATTCATGAGTGCCAGGGGGAATTGATCATGCTGAAAACCTCAGAAAAACTACTATCGCTGGAAACCGCACGATCGCTCGTCTACCGACGTTTGGCTGACGCATACCGCTTGCCTTCAGCCGATCTTCCGTTGGTGGCGCAAGAGCTTGAAGCCGCGCTTGTTGAGCTTGAATCCGAAGCCTGGGAAAACGCTGCTCGAATGAAGAAAGACTGCCTCTCCGTAAATGGCCAGAACAATTTGAAAGTCGATTATGCCAAGATTTTCATCGGTCCGTTCATGGCGCCCGCACCGCCATACGGTTCCATCTATCTTGAGGATAAACGTCGGTTGATGGAGGCTTCCACCGTCGATGTGCGGCAGCATTACCTCACTCTTGGCCTGGACCTGTCGCCGGACTTCAAGGAGGCGCCGGACCACGTGACCGCCGAACTGGAGTTCATGCACGTGCTGATCAACCAAGGGATGGAAGCGATCGAGTTCTCTGACGGCCGGTTGCTTTCCGAGAGCATTCACCACCAGCGCATCTTTTTGGGAAACCACATTGGCGCATGGATCATCGCTTTTGCCGATAAGATAGCGGAGCATGCCAATACCGATTACTATCGCAACCTTGCTACCGTAACGCGCATCTTCATCGCTGAGGACATAGAAGCCCTGCCCGATCTGACGGCCTGTTGAACAGCGCCGCTTCCCGAAGGAGCATGGATCATCCGCCGGGAATTCCGATGGCCGGCCGATATGCCACATGCATTTGCAAAGGGGAGACAACCACGTGCTATCTTTCGAAACCTTACTGAGTGAATCAGCCCGGACGCATGGCCACCTTTGTCCGGGTCAGGTGGTGGGCGTCCGCATGGCTATGCTAGGCTGCCGTTTGATCGGGTTGGACGAACCCACCCGAAGGGATCAAATCAAGAAGCTTATCGTTTATGTAGAGATGGATCGCTGCACGGCCGACGCCGTGGCCCATGTCAGCGGCGCTAAGCTGGGTCGCCGCAGTCTCAAATTTATGGATTACGGCATCATGGCGGCCACTTTTCTCAATCTCGAAACGGGGACCGCCTACCGCGTGCTCTCGACCGAGGAATCACGCGACCTGGCTTCGGTTTACGCCCATGAAATCGACGGTAAAAGCGCCCGGCAACTGGAGGCCTACAAACGAATGCCTGACAGTGTGCTGTTCAGGGTTCAAAAAGTGCGCGTCCGGCTGGATGATTGTGATCTGCCGGGCCCGACGCGTCGCAAGGTGGCTTGCAGCCGCTGCGGACAGATCATTCGGGATCGACGGGAAGTCATCCGCCATGACCAACCCATCTGCAAACCCTGTTCGGAACTCTGCTATTTTTCCCATGCCCGGGAGATCAACTGGGAGGGGATGAACTGGTCGCCGCGTGAAGAAAAACCGGAGTGGAATCGTTCAACGCATCCGTCAGACCGCCATGGGAAAATCGTTGCGATTCACTGAGTTCATTTTTATCTGAAAATCTCGACCACGAAAGCGAGGTTGCCGTGCTGAAAAAAATTAAGGTCGAAAATGCTGTGGGGACACGTTTGGCGCACGACATCACGGAGATACGTCCGGGCGAGTTTAAAGGGCCGGCGTTTCGCAAAGGACATGAAGTCTGCGATGAAGATATCTGCCATCTTCAGAAGTTGGGCAAAAACCACTTATACCTGATTGATCTGGCGGAAGACGAAATCCACGAAAATCAGGCGGCTTCAATTCTGGCCAAAGGATTGGCCGGTGACGGCGTGACCTGGGAGGATAATCCCAAGGAAGGCAAAATCAGTTTCCACGCTGCCGAGGACGGATTATTGACGATAAACACACCATCCTTGGCCGCGTTCAATATGGTCGACGAAGTGATGTGCGCCACACGGCACAACAACACCCTGGTGAAAAAAGGCGAGCAGGTGGCCGGTACCAGAGCGATCCCATTAGTCATGAAACGGGCGCCGGTGGAACGCGCCGCTGCCATAGCAGGACAGGATGGTGGCGTTATCAGAGTTAAAAAGCTGCGGCGGGCAAAGGCTGGTCTGGTGATTACCGGAAATGAAGTCTACCATGGGCTTATCGACGACAAATTTGCCCCCAAACTCAGTGCCAAAATCACGGATCTGGAATCCGAAGTCGGGGGCATCGCCTTTGCACCGGACAAAGAGGAGAAAATCGTTGCCGCGATTAAACATCATCTGGACAATGGATGCGATCTCCTGCTGCTCAGCGGCGGGATGAGTGTAGACCCGGACGATGTGACACGCATGGCCATTCAACGCGCCGGCGCTGAGGAATTTCATTACGGTGCAGCGGTTTTACCGGGTGCCATGTTCCTGATGGCGTACATCGGTGATGTGCCCTTGTTGGGTGTTCCGGCCTGCGGCCTGCATCATCGGGTAACCGTTCTGGATCTTGTGTTGCCCCGTATCCTCGCTGGTGAGCGGATTGGCAAAAAAGAACTGGCTTTCCTGGGTCACGGCGGCCTGTGTCAGGACTGCTCGAAATGCACCTACCCCCAGTGCGCTTTCGGTCGGGGATGTTGAAGATTTATTTTTCGGCCACAATGAAAAACTCCGGCAAAGGACGATCAAGAACGATGAGCACAGCCACCGCAGTTAAGGGACGGATTAAAACCGTGTCGGTCAGTCGTAAAAAGGGCGTCAAGAAGACGAATGTTGATCAG
>JAERRP010000654.1 GCA_016735415.1 Desulfobacterales bacterium
CAGGTACTCCTCTAAGGCCCGGTCTTTCAGACTGCGGATGCGGCCGAAGAAATCAATCTCCCAGGAAGCGATGCCGAGCGTGACGCCGTATTGTTCCATTGTCATGGATTCCCCGGTACTTGAGAGGTCGGCCGGCACGCGCAGCTTGCTTCCTTCGCCTGCGGCATTGACCACGGGAAACAGCCTCGCCCGTTGAATGCCGTAAATCGCGCGAGCCCTTTCCACGTTCAGGGCCGCAAGCCGCAGATCAAGGTTGTTGTTCAGGGCCGTCTCAATAATTTTTTGCAGCCGTTTGTCGGCAAAAAAATCCTCCCATTTAAGTTCCGGAACCGTCGGCGCGCCGGATAAGGCTTTCGCATCTTTGTAAGCAGCGCCCTGAGGCCATTGGGCCGGGATCGGCGCTTCGGGCTGGGTGTATTCAGGCGCCAGGGAACATCCCCCTGAAAAAAAAGCGATTCCGAACAGTAAATATAATAGATTTCTATACATGTGACGGACCTCCCGACGTGCTTTCATTAACGTGCTTCATGGTTACGCTCTTTCGGTGTTTGCCCAATGCCTTATAAATGATCACATAAAAAAGCGGCGCAAACAGGATGACCAGGAAGGTGGAGGTTATCATTCCTCCCAGCACTCCGGTGCCGATGGCGTTTTCCGCGCCGGCCCCTGCGCCAACCGCAAGCGCAAGCGGCAAAACACCAAATCCGAAAGCCAGGGAAGTCATAATAATGGGGCGCAACCTTAATTTCGCCGCTTCCAGCGTCGCCGCCGTCAGCCCCACCCCTTCTTCAACCCTGGCCTTGGCGAACTGGACGATCAGGATCGCGTTCTTGGTGGTTAAACCCAGGATAGTCAGCAACCCGATCTGGAAATAGACGTCATTCGGGAACCCCCGCATACTCGAACTGATCACGCCGCCGATGACCCCGAGCGGCAGGGTCAGCAGGATCGCGATGGGGATGGGCCAGCTCTCATACAGGGCTGCCAGAACCAGGAAGATCACAAAAATGGAGAAGGCATACAGAACCGGCCCCTGGGCGGTTGCCATCCGTTCCTGGTAGGAAAGTCCGGTCCAGTCAAAGCCGATCCCCTGAGGCAGCTTCGAGACGATTTCTTCCATGACATTCATGGCCTCGCCGGAACTCCTTCCCGGCGCCGGTTCGCCCCAGATGTTGATGGACGGAAAGCCATTATAACGTTCCAGCTTGGGAGAACCCAAGGTCCACCGCCCGGAGGCAAAGGAAGAGAAAGGGACCATCTTTCCCACGCTGTTGCGCACATAGAGTTTTTTCAAATCTTTCGGCAGCATGCGGTAGGGGGCATCCGCCTGGACAAAAACCCGTTTGACCCGTCCGGCCTGGAGAAAGTCGTTGACATAGGCGCTTCCGAAGGCTGCCGCGATGGTGTTGTGGATGGAACGGATGGGAACCCCCAGAGCCCCGGTCTTGTCCCAATCCACATCAATCCGGTATTCGGGCACATCTTGCATGCCGTTGGGTCGAACCCTGATCAATCGCGGATCCTGTGCCGCCATGCCGAGGAGCTGGTTGCGGGCTGCCATTAGTTTTTCGTGGCCCAAGCCGCCACGATCCTGCAACTGAAAATCAAATCCCTTGGCATTGCCCAGTTCGATAACGGCCGGCGGCGCAAAGGCAAACACCATGGCGCCTTTTATCCGTGAAAACACCTTCATGGCCCTGCCGGCGATGGCCTCGACCTTCAGGTCCGGCCGCTCACGCAGTTTCCAGTTCTTGAGTTTGGCAAATCCCATACCCATATTCTGCCCCTGACCGCCAAAACTGACGCCGACGACCGACATGAAGGACTCTACCGCGTCTTTTTCATGCGCCATAAAATAGTTTTTGATCTTATCTATAACCACCTGGGTTTGTTCCAGGGTCGATCCCGAGGGAAGCATGGCCTGGACCAGCAGTATCCCCTGGTCTTCATCCGGGAGATAAGAGGTCGGCATGCGTTGGAACAGATAGCCCATGGCGGCTACGATCAGTACAAACAGAAAAATGTAGCGGAGTTTTTTGGACAGCACGCGGCCAACCAGTTGAACATACAGGTCTCTGGCGCGAAAAAAGAAGCGGTCAAACCATCTGAAAAAGGGACGCAGAAAAAAAACGGCACCGTCCGCCGGTTCATGTCCCTTGGGTGTCGGCTTGAGGATCGACGCACAGAGTACCGGGGTCAAAATCAGGGCCACCAGCACTGAAAGC
>JAERRP010000239.1 GCA_016735415.1 Desulfobacterales bacterium
CGTAAAAGCGTTCCAGTTGCTCGCGGTAGGGCGTCAGATCAAAACCCTGCTCCGCCAGCCAGGCATCGTTGTAATAGGTATCGAGGTAGCGGTCGCCTGAATCGCAGAGCATCGAGACCACGCTGCCCTTGTGGCCCCCGGCGATCAACTCCGAAATAAGCCGGCAGGCGGCGTACAGATTGGTGCCGGTGGAGCCGCCGGGTTTGCGGTTGAGGAGTTTTTCGAGAAAATGAATGCTGGCATAGGAAGCGGCATCCGGCACCCGGATCATACGGTCGACCACTGAAGGCACAAAGGACGGTTCCACCCGGGGCCGGCCGATGCCTTCGATGTTGGAGGCCTTGTCGCTGGTGACGGTACAGTCGCCGGTCTGGAAGTAATCGTAAAAGACCGAATTTTCCGGGTCGGCCACGCAAAGTTGGGTATCGTACTGTTTATAGCGGAGATAGCGGCCGATGGTGGCCGAAGTGCCGCCCGTTCCGGCGCTGACCACGATCCAGGAAGGCACGGGGTGGGGTTCGGCCTGCATCTGGGAGAAGATGGCATCGGCGATGTTGTTGTTCCCCCGCCAGTCCGTGACCTGCTCGGCATAGGTGAACTGGTCCATGAAGTGCCCTTTCAACTCGCGGGCCAGCCGGGCGGCCTCCGAATGGAGATCCGCGTTGGTGACCAGGTGGCTCTGGCCGCCGTAAAAGGCGATCTGGTCGATCTTCCCCTGGGACGTGCCCTGGGGCATCACGGCAATAAAGGGCAGGCTGAGAAGCTGGGCGAAATAGGCCTCGGATACGGCCGTACTGCCGGAGGAGGCCTCGACCATGGTCGTGCCCTCGTTGATCCAGCTGTTGCACAGTCCGTAGAGGAACAGGGAACGGGCCAGGCGGTGCTTCAGGCTCCCGGTGGGGTGGGTGGACTCGTCCTTGAGGTAAAGCTGGATATTTTTGGCGGCGGGCAGCTCCACCTTGATCAGATGGGTGTCGGCCGATCGCTGGAAGTCGGCTTCGATTTTCCGGATGGCCCGGTGGGTCCAGTCTCGCATGGTTGGCGTTTCCTTAACCTGAACAGGGTGGATCTGCCGTTTAAAAATTGAGCTTCGGTCTGACGGGGGACGCGCTCATATCCAGGCACCAGACTTGGACGCCCTGGTCGTGTTTATAGTGGCATTGCGGCTGAGGAGGCGGGATGCCAGCTGTCTGCATAAGCGGTTTAAAACGCGTCTAAGGCCCGATCTCCAAGTTCCCGGCGTTCTCAAAATGCTCACACACACTGGTATGCTCCGCTTTTTCGAAAACCGGCGCCTGGACCTCGAACCTAATCCACTGTTTTGAAATCGCTTATGTTTGAATCAAGATATGGCTCACATACCACTTGAGGGCCGGTGTGTAAAGATTGCCTTTGGGTCGTATCGGCATCCCTGCTATCGACTTTTAAATTAAGCAATCCGGGGAAAGTAAAAAAGCCGATCTAAAGTATTGGCTGTAAATACCTTGCCCCTGGTTGCAAGGATCATCTTCTTCATGTCTCCCGGCGGACCCCAAAGCCACGACCACCGATACAGGCGATGACCTCGTATTTCGGGTTATCTTTGGAGCGACCAGCAAGGCTCAATTCGCCGAGATGCTGAATGCGCGTAACCTTGTCGCAGGCCGTGCCGTCATCCTCGGTGATTTTCGCCTCGATAATGACCTGCGGGTTGAATTCGCTGGGAATGATGAAGTCCGGCGTCTGGTCAAAACCTTCGATTCGTTCCGCCCGTTTTTCTTGCGGAAACTTACCCCGGCCCTGGAAAGAACATCCTCGATGGCGGATTCCAGGCTTGAAAAGACGGCATCAACATAACTTTCAGGGTCCTGCAGGATGACATCCAGGGAAACTTCAAAAGGAAACGTCGGCATATTCGGCCCCATATTCTACAGCATTTTCATGCACAGCGAACAAAAGCATATCCTTCGTAATCGCTGTTCGGTCGTGCTCCATGCACTTTTCAACTTCGGCCCATCCTCCGAAGTGTTGAAGCCAATCTGCAACTTTTTCGATGCGCGTTGTTATCGGTTCGTTTTTCATCCACTCAAGGCGCAAAGACCAGATTGCCAATCGCACCAAATGCCCATAGGTGACGCACCTGATATCCCCGGAGGTCGGCTTAACGTTTCCAGCCCTGAGCTGATCCAAGTCTTCTTTAACGATTCGAGCGACTTCAGCCGGTGAATTCGCCAGCCATTTCCGCTGCATGGTCCCGGTTTGCCGGCAGACAAACACGGTATCGATAATTGACGAGCCTGTTCCGTTTATGTGGATAGATGCGCCCATTTCGGCCGGACAGGGAAGCGATGCCGAACAGGTTAGTCCAGCATCAAGGATAGCCACCGCTACGGGATAGTACGCTTCGATATTGTTGTGGTGGTAGGTGAATGCCAGGGGCGACCCGGGCTTGAGAGCCTTTGCCATACGTTGGAAGACAGAGGAAAGCCCTTCTGTGAAATGATTGAGCCCGCGCCCCATATTAACATTGCCGGTCAACTCATCAGGTGTGCGAGTGGAATCGGCATTGAATGCGCTGGAGTCCTGGCCGACCAGCTTTCTGAGCCAGACATAGCAGAAATCCATGAGCTCCGCGTACTGGACATTGCCAAAATAGGGAGGATCAGTAAAAACGGCATCCAGTGAAGCATCCGGCAGCTTGCAGGAGGCGGCGTCCTGGCATGAGATATCGACAACTCGTGCAGGTGCGGAATTATCACCGTTCCAATGGTCGCCGATCCATTCTCCGTTGATTGGAACGATTCTTTTTGAGCGACCCTGATACCTGACTTCAAACGGATGATCACAATAGGACTTTGCTTTTTTGAACTTTTCGATAATATTGGCCCATCCGCCGCTGCCCACGCACATCTTGCGGCCCGGTTCCATGATTCCAAGGAAATTCGACTCGCATTGAATCAACCCTACCGGAAAACCGTGAACAGAAAAAATATCTAATGACTTCAACGCCTTCGAGTCGTAGCGGCATAACATGTTCTGATAGCGGAGCAGGTCGGAAAGGTTCGTTGCCAGCGCATTGCGTACGCGCTCATTGCGCGTTTTGGCGATCATGCGGGCAGATAGTTCCAGGCCGAGAAGCTGCCGGCGATTAAACATTTCCTGATATCGCGTATACCCCCAGCGGTGCAGGCGGTCTGTTTCGTCACCGCTTGGAATCTCATCTTCAGGAACATATTTCGGGCGCATCCCTGACCAGCGTCTTTCGACCTCATTGATCCGCGCCATATCCTGATCATCAGGTTTTTTAAAAAATCTGCCGGCATGGGATGGCTTGCATTTTGGGCAATGGTATTCCATTGCAAAAAGGCGGTGATGCGGTGCGCCAAGACCGGCATCAGGATAATGATTGTCAGCACCACACGCCGAGCATCTGCAACGACTTCGCTTGGCAGGACCATTCCATGTCAGTTCCGCAGCGCAATGTTGACAGCGGCCGGGTTCTTTCCGGTCACTGGTCTCAGTCAGTTCTCCGCAGGCAGGACAAATAAAGACGTTTTGGGGGTGTCTGGAATCCGCAGAAAGAAGATAGCCGGGAAACAGGTCCATATCCTTTCCACATTCATGACATGGCGTTACCTTAACCCAAAGGAAATATTTTACATGGGCATCGTTTGCGCCGCATGTGAGGCAGTCGGTCCGGTAGAGATGGCCGATCTCCCTTTCAAGATTCGTTCGCAGAAGTCCGGCGGCTTTGGTGTAAGCGTCAAGATCAAGATGCTCGATTTCCTGTTTGACGATCCAGTAAGACATTGGATTGATGTCAAACCCGGTAACATCGCATCCGACACGGTTTGCTTCCAAGATCGGCGTACCGCCACCCATGAACGGGTCGGCCACATGGTAACCTGAAAGATCGTTCGCTTTATAGAATACTTCACGAAGCGGGCTGTTCGAGAACTCAGCCAGCAGCAATCCACGAAACATC
>JAERRP010000706.1 GCA_016735415.1 Desulfobacterales bacterium
ATCCCGGCTTCCCGATCCCGTGGTGGTGCGACCCACGAATTTTGAGCCGAAAGAATATCGTCGGTTGATCGGCGGAAATCAGTTTGAAGATATTTTTGATTCCCAGGGGCCGGATCTGAGAGGTACGCGCCGTTATTTGAGTGAGCCGTATGGTGAAGCATTTGCTCTGGAGTGCGAGGCGTTTCGGCGCGTGCGTTATGAGCACGGGTTTAACAACCTTCATCTTATGATGCCCTACTGTGAGCAGCCGGCGCAAGCTGAAGCGGTTATGGGGCTGCTGGAAAGGACCGGTCTCAAGCGGGGGGAAGAAGGGTTTCGCGTTTACTTGTGCTGTGATTATGCTGCAAATTGGACCCTTGCACAGGAATTTGCAGGCTTGTTCGATGGGTTCTCCCTGGATGTGAGGAAATTGCAGCGGTGGGTGCGGTCGACCGGAGCGGGGGCCGGGGATGCGGGAAAAACCATGGGAAAGGCGCTTGAAAAGATGCTGGATGCCTGCCATGCCGCCGGCGGAACGGTTACGGTGCGGGGGCGGTTGCTGGTTGATGCCTCGGCCTTGGTGGCGCTCCTGGTGAAGGTGGGTGTGGATGCGGTTTCCGTTAACCCGGAGGCCATTCCCCGGGTCATGGAGTGGATTGTCGATGCTGAGAGCGCAATGTGAAAACCCAACCGGGGCAGACACACCCGCAAATTATGAGCAACTTTTCATCAGCACCCCGTCTGCACGCGATCAAGCCGGCTGACACAGGGAGGGTGATATGAGCTTTTTGAAAAAGTTAGGGATTAAGAACCAAAATTCAGGTACCTCCACCGGTATGTCGTGGGACACGGTACCGTCAAAAACGAAAATAGCGGTGACTTCTCCTGTTGATGGGAAAATCATCGGATCCGTTTTCACTACACCCCCTGAAGCCTATGAGAATGTGATTAAAAATGCACAGGCTGCCTTTTCGTCCTGGCGGATGATTCCTGCACCCAAGCGAGGTGAAATTGTCCGGCAGATTGGGCTCATGACCCGAAAATTCAAAGAGCCTCTCGGCACACTTATCTCCTATGAAATGGGGAAATCCCTGCAGGAGGGTCTGGGTGAAGTTCAGGAAATGATTGATATTTGTGATTACGCGGTTGGGCAGTCACGGATGCTTTCCGGGTGTACCATGCAGTCGGAGCGTTCCTTACACAGGATGTATGAACAGTATCAGCCATTGGGCATTGTCGGCATTGCAACGGCTTTTAATTTCCCTGTGGCAGTATGGGCCTGGAATGCAATGATTGCAGCGGTATGCGGAGATGTAACCATCTGGAAACCGTCTTCAACCGTGCCGCTTTCAGCCATTGCCGCTCAGAAAATCATTGGGAGAGTCCTTGAGGAAAACAATGTGCCGGAAGGGATATTTTCTCTGGTGATAGGTAAAGGCTCTGATCTTGGCGAGAGACTACTGAATGATCCGCGCATTCCCCTTATCTCATTCACCGGCTCAGTCCCTGTAGGCCGACACGCTGCCGAGGTGGTGGCCCAGCGATTGGGGAGAACCATTCTGGAACTGAGCGGCAATAATGCCGTCATCATCACTGAACATGCTGATCTTGAGCTTGCCATGCCCGCTGTTGTTTTTGGCTCCGTGGGAACCGCCGGCCAGCGCTGCACGACCACCAGAAGGCTTATTGTTCATGAAAAAATCTACCAAAAAGTAAAGAAAGCCCTGATAAAAGCATATGAAAGCATACAAATAGGCGATCCTCTGGATGAACAGAACCATATGGGGCCACTAATCAGTAAGGCGGCGGTTTCCCTGTATGTTGAAGCACTGAAACAGGTTAAGCAGCAAGGCGGCAAGGTCATTTATGGCGGCAAGGTGCTTTCAGGAAAAGGATATGAATCAGGCTGCTACGTGATGCCTGCCTTGGTAGCGGTGGAAAATCAATATCCGATAGTCAAGGCTGAAACTTTTGGACCGCTCCTGTACCTGGTAAAATATTCAGGTCCGGTGGCAAACGCCATAGCAATCCAGAACGATGTTAAACAAGGCTTGTCATCATCCATTTTTACCCGGGATTTACGCCAGGCCGAAGCGTTTCTTTCTCAGCAAGGTTCGGATTGCGGCATCGCCAATGTCAATATCGGCACATCCGGCGCCGAGATCGGCGGTGCTTTTGGCGGCGAGAAAGAGACCGGCGGTGGCCGGGAGGCAGGTTCGGATTCATGGAAAGCATATATGCGTCGACAAACAGTCACCATTAACTATGGAACCGACCTGCCTTTGGCCCAGGGTATACACTTTGACATTGACGCATAAAATCAAAATTACCGGAGGTAAAAGAATGATTGATCCGCATAAGGTT
>JAERRP010000192.1 GCA_016735415.1 Desulfobacterales bacterium
CGGGCGATTTCGTCGGCCACCGAGCCGGCGGCATGGTAGGGGGAAACCGGCGGGATCCGGTGGCCTTTTTTGAGGTGCTCTTCGGTGGTCAGCATGCCACCGGTCGTCACCCCCATGATAACGGCATCCGGAGGATCGGCGCATCCGGTCATGGCCTCACGGGCGGCCCCCAGCGCCAGTTGATGGGTCCGTGGCAACGGGCCTTCCATCCGGAAGCCATCGACTTCACCCACCGGGAGCGGCGCCTCGAAAGGGCACTTGAAGAGGGACAGCGCCTTGAGGCCGCAGCGGCCCTCACGCAGGGCTTCGGCATTGCCGGCCACATCCCTCCCCAGGGGGGTGATCAGCCCCATGCCGACGATAAAAACCCGCAGGGCCGCCAAATCAGGCTCCGGTGCCGGCAGCGGTCTGGATATGTTCGGCCAGCGCTCTTAGCGAAGCAAATGCCTTGGCGCCCATTTCCTGGTTGTCGATAACAAGACCGTAATCCTTTTCAACCATCATCACCAGCTCCAGAACGTCGATGGAGTCAATCCCCAAATCCCCGCCCACAAGCTGGGCTTCGGGGTCGATATCTTCCGGTGTGACGTCCTCGAGCACCAGGGCCTCGATGATTTTTTCCTTGAGTTCTGCAATCAGTTTTTCCATTTAAATGACCATCCCTGCGATAGGGGTTGATGAAAGCTGCGACAAAATAAAGCAAGCCGCGTGGTAGTTCAACCTGTTTTTATCGGCTGCCGGGCCCTAATACGCCGCCCCGCGGGGCTTTACAGGCCCGGGGTTTTGTTATAGGACTTGGCCGCGGGTTCTTAGGGGCGCACAAACGGCCGATTAGAGGCTACGCGACGGACGACAGGATGACAACGCCGCTTTTCACCATCGAAGAATTGTTACCGCATCGGGACACCATGTGCCTGATCGATCGCATCGTTCAAGTGAACGAAAAGGAAGCGGTGACCGAAGCGCGACCCCGCGAAAATTGGCCGCTATACCGCCGCAATGCGGTCAGCAGCCTGCTGGCGGTCGAACTGGGCGCCCAGACCGCCGGTATTCTCATCGGTCACAAAGAGCGCCAGGCCAAGGGCGGACTGGCCCGAGGCCGCGGCTGGCTGGTGGGCATCCGCCAGACCCGCTTTCACCGGTCCGAATTTCCCCTGGGCACCCCGGTCACCACACGGGCGCGTCTCGGATTCAGCTACGATACCTACGTCGAAATCGAAGCCACGGCCATGAGCGGCGTTCGCACGGTGGCCGAGATGGCCCTGCAGTTTTTCTGGGATACCGAAAAAATGACCGATCGGATGACCTAGCGGCATCCGGGGCCAACGCTTCAAGAAGCTTCACAACCAAGGAGAATCCACATGCCGAAAACAGCGATCGTTACCGGAGGCACACGCGGTATCGGACAGGCCATATCGATCGAGCTGGCCCGCAGCGGCTATCACATCGTCGCCAGCTACCATTCCAACACCGATTCGGCCCGTGAAACCGTTGCGGCCATCAAGAAAGCCGGCGGCACGATCGATACCGTGGCTTTTGACGTGGCCGATCCCGATCAGGCCGGGCCGGCCATGAAAGCGATCATCGCGAAGGCCGAATCCATCGACGTTCTGGTGAACAACGCCGGTATTGCAGCCGACGCGCTGTTCCTCATGATGAAGGCCCCCAAATGGAATTCGGTGATCGACGTCGCCCTGAAGGGATTCTACAACGTTACCAAACCGGTCATCAAAAAAATGGTGCGCCAGAAAAGCGGTTCGGTGGTGACCATTTCATCCGTATCCGGATTGATCGGCAATCGCGGGCAGGTCAATTATTCAGCCGCCAAAGCCGGCCTGATCGGTGCCAGCAAGGCCCTGGCGGCCGAAGTCGGGCGGCTCGGCATCCGGGTCAACACGGTGGCCCCCGGCCTGATCAAAACCGAAATGATCAAAGATGTGCCGGTTGCCATGCTCAAACAGGTGATCCCCATGTCACGGGTCGGCCGCCCGGAAGAAGTGGCCCGGGTCGTCCGCTTCCTGTGCTCGGAGGACGCCTCCTACATCACCGGGCAGGGCATCGGGGTCAACGGCGGGATGTGCTGACGGCCAGAGATCGTTCGTCTGTTGACCGGCCGTAACCTTTTCCAAGTCTGGAAAGCATGGAGGCCAACACCACAGACAGTGCATTGGGAGGGGGCGTGAGCAACAAGAAAACAGCG
>JAERRP010000679.1 GCA_016735415.1 Desulfobacterales bacterium
ATACGCCCCCGCGGTGCCGCCGCCCTGCTCCTGGCGGTTTCTGCCGCCGGGCTGGCCGGTGTCGGTCTCTGGCCCGACTATCTGTTTGCCCTGCTCTGGACGGCCCCCCTGGCCATCATTCTGGCGCTGCAGGTGCTGGGCCACGGAAGCCCACTGCTTGCCGCCCTTGGCGGCGGCCGCTGGCCGGTCTGGGCGGCTTCCGCCCTGGCCGGCCTTTTCTGCGGCCTCTTCTGGGAAATGTGGAACTATCACAGCCTGGCCCGCTGGACCTATTCGGTCCCCTGGGTCGATCGTTTCCACCTTTTCGAAATGCCGCTTTTAGGGTATGCTGGCTACCTGCCGTTCGGGCTGGAATGCGCCCTCATCGGTGACGCCATTCTTAATCCGGAGGTTTGACCCCCAATATCAGCGCTTATGATACAATATATAGATGTTTTTGTTGACTTTAGCCCCCACATCATGTAGGGGCCGGGAAAAGTGCGCGCATATCCATTCCGGTGGATACGGAAACCAAAACTGTTTTACCTTATGAAAACCGATTGGCCGTAACGGAATGAAGCATCATCGATCAGCGTGGCATCATTGCCGGACCCCGGCACCGGTTGTCGTTCCGCCATCCTCTTTGTCGCTCGCATCACCTCCGTTCCCTTGCCCGCCGCCTGAAACGTCTTATTTTCTTGAGCTCATCCATGCTTGAGCCGATACCACCCCTTGAGCACAGCGATACGGAATACCTGAGATACGGAGGCCGATCGACTATGCACCTGAATGTCGGCTTTGTTTCAACCCGCTTTTCCGGCACGGACGGCGTGACCCTGGAGTCCAGTAAATGGGCTGAGGTCCTGGAAAGCAACCATCACCGCTGTTTCTGGTTCGCGGGCGAACTCGATCGCGAAAAAGCGCGCAGCTACCTGATGCCGGAGGCCCATTTTCAGAGCAAGGCCAACGTCTGGGTCAACAGCCGTGTAATCGGTCGCAGGGAACGCAAACCCAATGTCACCCAGGCCATCCATGACCAGCGCGCTTCCCTGAAAGCGCACCTGCACCGTTTTATCAAACGTTTCGGCATCAACCTGCTGGTGGTCGAAAACGCCCTGACGATTCCCATGCACGTGCCGCTGGGACTGGCGCTGACCGAAACGATGGCCGAAACCCAGATCCCGACCATCTGCCACCACCACGACTTTTTCTGGGAACGGGTGCGTTTCACCGTCAACGCCGTGAACGACTATTTACGGATGGCCTTTCCCCCCAACCTGCCCAATATCCAGCATGCGGTCATCAACTCCGAAGCCCGGGAGCAATTGGCGCTGCGCACCGGCCTGGCTTCCGCCATCGTGCCCAACGTGATCGATTTCGAAAATCCGCCGCCGACTTCACCCGCCGGAACCCGCCGGTTCCGCCAGTCCATCGGTTTGCACGACGATGACATCATCATCCTGCAGCCGACCCGGATCGTGCAGCGCAAAGGTATCGAGCATGCCATCGAACTGGTCAAGGCGCTGAAAAACCCGCGCTGCAAGCTGGTCATCTCCCACGAGGCCGGTGACGAAGGCTTTGAGTACGCCGAGTGGCTCAAGGATTACGCCTGTGAGCACCAGGTCGATCTCAGGCTGGTCACCACCCGCATCAGTGACCCGTTGCGTTCGGGCCCGCGGGACAGCCTGGCGCCCTCGCTCTGGGACGTTTACCCCTTTGCTGATTTTATCACCTATCCCAGTCTCTACGAGGGTTTCGGCAATGCCTTTCTGGAAGCGATCTATTTCCGCAAACCCCTGCTGGTCAACCGCTACACCATTTTCGTACGCGACATCGAACCCCTGGGATTTGATCTGGCCCTGATGGATGGTTATCTGTCTAAAAAGACCGTTCAGTTCGTTCAGGATATCCTTTCCTCGCCGGACCGGCGCAATGCCATGGTCGACCGCAATTATGCCATCGCCCGGCGGCACTATTCTTATGCTGTCCTGCGGGAGAAATTGAGCACGCTTTTAAGGAACCTGTTCGGCGATGCGGTCGCCCATCTGGCGCCGGCCCCGCAGGCAGCGACGGATGAGGGCCTGTTGAGCATCGAGCCTTACCAGGTTCGCTATAAGCGGTTCGGCAGCCAGAATTGCCGTGGACGACGGGCGGCGCTCTGAACATCTTCCGGGGCTGATCGCCGGATCGACAGGCGGTCCGGGGAAAGGGATGGTTGCGAGCGAGGACATTGCGATGGGATTTCAGCCGGCATCCAACATCAAGGGACGCATCTTCATTCCGGACGAAACCCCGGAGGCGGAAAAGAAGTACACCTGTCCGGATTGTTTCCAGTGCCAGATGTGCAGCAATGATCGCTGTCAGATCTGCCGGGCCACCAGGCAGTACGTGCCGGAAGGACAGGCCGCCATGTGCGCCTGTGCGCAGGCTTTAAACCCTCGACCGGAATAAAAAGACGGCCTGCGCGTTCGATCGCACGCCGTCGCTGCCGGCAGGATCTTCAATGGCCGGACATCCGGTCCCAGAAAGCCTTGCCGCTTTCCCGGCCGGAAGGGCCCGAAGGGGGGGCCGGGGGCGTTTGGGGCCGGATACCGCTCAGCCGGCTCACCCGCTCTTCGATGGGAGGGTGGGTACTGAAGAGCTTGCGAAAGCCGCCGCCGGACAGCGGGTTGACAATGAACATATGGGCGGTGGACGGGTTGGCGGCCATGGGAATCCGCCGCGAATAGGTATCCAGTTTTTCCAGGGCGCGGGCCAGCCCATCCGGACGCCCGGCAATGGCGGCGCCGGTGGCATCCGCCAGGTATTCCCGGGAGCGGGAGATCGCCATCTGGATGATCATGGCACCAATCGGCGCCAGAATCGACATGACCAGCAAACCGATGCCGCCCAGGCCGCCCTCCTCGTCGTTGTGGGAGCCACCTCCCAGAATCGCCGACCAGCGGGCCATGGAGGCCAGCATCATGACGGCCCCGGCCATGGTGGCCGCCACCGTTCCGATGAGAATATCACGGTTTTT
>JAERRP010000316.1 GCA_016735415.1 Desulfobacterales bacterium
ATCGCTTTGCACTTCTAAAAGCTCTGATTGAACGCGGCATATCGAGAGACACCGTGGTGAGCTCGGCCACAGAAAATGATGGAAGAATGAAAGAAAATAGACGAGAACAGCAGGGGAGAAATGATGGAGCCCCCTCACGTTCTCTGACCAGTTCGTAGTAGGGGGCTCCTGCCAAAAACACCATAAACGGCGGGAGCTATGATACCACCTGAAGTCCTTAACAACAAATCGTTATTTTCCCTTCTTTACAAGATAGACGAAGATTTTGCGGAACGTACAAAAGCAAAACGTTGCCCTTTTGCGGGGGTCCGCTGCATAACGCCCATTACCAGCGAAAGCCTCGGGGCGGGCCCCCGGATCTGCAAGAGGCGTTTGAGGTTCGATTTAGCTTGTGTTGCGGCAATCCCGGTTGTCGTCGCCGTGTGCTACCACCCTCTGTTCGTTTTTGGGATCGTCGGGTATACTGGGCGCCGGTACTGCTGTTGGTCAGCGCGCTTCGCCAGGGACAAAAACCTGTGATCACGTTGGAGCGTCTTAAGGTGCTTTGCGGCGTATGGCGTTTAACCGTCAAGCGTTGGGAGCACTACTTTCGAGATCTTTTTATGCAGAGCATCCGCTATAGGCGCTTGTCCGGGCGTCTGTTCCCTCCCATCGATCCTGAGCAGTTACCCAGTTCTCTGCTATCCCGATTTGACTCAGCCCACGGTGGACCCGAGGTGGCGTTGGCGAACTGCTTACGAGCACTTGCTTTAGGCCCTTAAGACCATGAACACTGAGGCCGTCGCTGTCGATGAAAGGTTCACGCAGAAGATGGACGGCTGTCAAACCCGAATAAATACATAACATGGATCTGAGCCCCGGTTTGACCCTGTTTATCTCCATGGAGGAGGTCAGAGGAAACGAACCGAAAGGAGAGATCCCATGAGTGAAGCTCAAACGCCCATGTGGCAGCGTTGGGCCAACTTCCGATTTTCGGTAATCGGTCGACTTTTGTCCTGTCCGCCGCAAAAAGGACAACTGCGGAGCACTATCGATGAACTGGCCCAAAAAAACTATCAGCACCCCATTGACTTCAGTCGGCAAATCCACTTCGGATCATCCACCATCGAACGTTGGTATTACAAAGCCAAAGAAGCCGATGATCCGATTGCAGCCCTGGGGCGAAAGATCCGTTCCGACGCGGGTATTCGCTGGTCCATTTCAAATGCGTTATTAACCGCGCTAAAGGCCCAGTACGAGGCACATCGTCGTTGGAATGTTCAGTTGCACTATGACAACCTGGTAGCCATGGTTCAGGAAAACCCACAACTTAAACCGGTGCCCAGCTACAAAACCGTGCTGCGTTGCATACGGGACAACGGATGGCTGCGCACCCATGAACCGGCACAGCCCAGTCCGGGGCAACAACAGGCGGCACAACGGCTTCAAAGCCGCGAAGTGCGCAGTTATGAAGTCTCCCATGTCCATGGTCTGTGGCACCTGGACTTCCACCAGGCCAAAATCAGCATCCTGGATGCTGAAGGCCAATGGCATCGTCCCATGGCCCTGGCCATCCTCGATGACCACTCAAGGCTCTGCTGTCATTTGCAGTTGTACCTGGCTGAAACCGCCGAGTGCCTGGTGCACGGTTTGAAGCAGGCCTTTATGAAGCGCGGCCTGCCCCGAGCATTGATGACCGACAATGGCGCCGCCATGCTGGCGGAAGAAACCCGTCGGGGCCTGAAGCGGTTGGGCATCGAGCATGAAACAACTCTGCCTTATTCTCCCTATCAAAATGGAAAGCAGGAGGTCTTTTGGGCCCAATTGGAAAGCCGCCTGTTGGAACTTTTGCGGGGGGTTGAAGACTTAAAACTTGCCTTTGTCAATCAGGCTGCCCAAGCCTGGGTCGAACAGGACTACCACCGCAAACCGCATCGGGAAATCAAAACAACGCCTTTACAGCGAATGCTCAACGGTCCTGATGCCGCCAGAACCACACCCAACAGCGATCTTCTACATTTGGCTTTTACGCGCCGGATCCGCCGAACGCCACGTCGCAGTGATGCCACCGTTGTAGTTGACGGTATCCGATATGAGCTTCCCGTACGATTCGCTCATCTACGCTCGGTAATCTTGCGTGCACCCAGCTGGGATAAAAGCCGGATGACACTGGTTGATCCGGATACTGACGCCCCCCTGGTACGTCTGTTGCCCCAGGACAAGCTTAAAAACGCCTCGGGCATACGCCGAGCTATCAACCCCGAAAATACCGTTAAACCGGTCATCAACTTAAGCGATGATCCTCTGCCGGCTCTTTTGCGCAAGTGGCTCGCTGAGTATGCCGCCACCGGATTGCCGCCTGCCTATCTTCCAAAGGAGGAAATCAACCATGAATAATACCGATATCCGATCTCAATACGGACTCAAGTACAACCCTTTTCTACCGGATGTTCCGCCGGAAGCGCTCTTTACAATACCAGGAACCGAGCAATTTATCATGCGCGTTCAAGCCATGGCCGCACAAGGCGGATTTGCCTTGATCACCGGTGATCCAGGACTGGGAAAAAGCAAAACCCTGCAAAGCCTTGCCCACAAACTCGAACGAATCCCGGATCTTACCGTTGGCGTGATGCAGCGCCCCCAGAGTGCCTTAAGCGATTTTTATCGGGAATTGGGGGAACTGTTCAATGTGGGATTATCCCCCGCCAATCGCTATGGTGGTTTCAAAGCGCTGCGAACGCGGTGGAAAAACCACTGCCAGTCCACATTGCTTCGCCCTGTACTGCTCATCGACGAGGCTCAACAGGTCTCTACAGAGTGTTTGACAGAGCTGCGATTGCTGCAAAGCCATCACTTCGATTCCCAAAACCTGCTCTTTACGATCCTCTGTGGCGACAGTCGGCTGCCCGAGCGGTTTAGAACCACTGACCTGTTGCCCCTGGGAAGCCGGATCGGACCACGGGTTGTGCTCTCGCCCCTGTCTCCCGAGCAATTGCAGGACTACCTGAACTTTGCCCTCGAACAGGCCGGACATCCGCAACTGATGTCTTCTGAACTAACCCGTACTCTGGCGAGCCATGCCGCCAACAACTTGCGCGTTCTCAACCAGATGGCTGCTGAAATGCTCAATGCCGCGGCTGAACGTAATCTACCGCGCATAGACGAGTCCCTGTTTTTTGAATTGTTCTCTCCAACAGGATCAAAACAACGACGAAATAAGCATCTTAAAAATTAGCAGCACGGGTTCCGAGCAATTGAGCATCGGAACTCTAAAAGAATTGCAGAAAAGCAGATCGTTTACACGGTCTGCTTACGATTGCCCGGTGAAACGGAGACGGGCTCTGCTGGGGAGCAACCTGTCGAGGGATAGCCGGGTGCAGGGGCATTGAATAATGCCATAGAGGGAAACAGCAATTGTTTTTACGCTGTTTCCCTCTTTTTCATATTATTCAAGCTTCCCGCCCATGCCTTAAAAAAACCCATTTAATCAGACCGTGAAACGCATCCAAATGCCTGAAAACACCATATTGTCAAAATTCCACACATGAATATGGTCGTGTTAATTTGAAAATCGTGTAACGTTAATCAGAAATTTTGTTCTTTTTGGAGGTGAAAATGAGGGGCGGAAAACGTACAGGGGCCGGACGAAAAAAGAAACCAGAGCATTTGAGACGTGAAGTGGTGACAATTCGCTTGCCCCGGTGGATGATTTCACAGCTCAAAAGCAAAGGTGAAATTGGGTACTTGATTGAGATTCAATTGTCCAAAAAAGGCTTTTTGGATTTACCGGATGACTATGACGTCAATAGATGAACTCGGCAAAGTGTCTGCCCCAGCCTGAAAAACTTACATCCATTGATGCCATAAAGATAACTTATTATTCAAGCTCCTGCCCATGCCTTAAAAAAACCCATTTAATCAGATCGCGAAGCGCATCCGATTTCTTCTTTGCTATTCCATCATATAGCATGGCAACGTTTACATCAATTTGCGAGTCCACTCTCACTCCGACAGCACAGACCATTGCCGGATCGCCGGAGACCTTTGTTGATTTCTTCCGGGTTCGAATTGATCC
>JAERRP010000547.1 GCA_016735415.1 Desulfobacterales bacterium
CGCTTTGAATCGTAAGAATATTAGACGCATACGCTATCTGTCGCCGTCATCTCGATCTTTTGCACTTGAAAACCTGCGCTTTGCGCGGCAGGCCGGGCGCTGGGACCTGGTTGTTGCGCTGACCTATGTTGTCGTGAGAGGAAAGCTGTTTGCACTTTTTTTACATCCGTTGTTCCGCCTACTGCCGAACAGATTTAGGGTCTGGGTCAAAGACCGCTTGCCCTGAAAGGATGGGCATGCGGAGACCGCATATTGTCGACCATCGGATGATCATGTTTAAAATGTTGGCCATCGCCGTTCGAGCGCTCAGCCTGCGAAATAATTGATTGGGAAACGAAATTCCGTGAATATCCTTTTGCTTAATTATGAGTTCCCGCCTATAGGGGGCGGGGCGGGGATGGCCACTTTTTGTCTGGCCGAAGCGCTGGCGGGCCTAGGGCACGATGTCGATGTATTGACCTCGGGAAGGCTGGGCGACAGGCCGATTGAAATAATAAGGGGCTTCACCGTATACCGCGCGATGTCTCTGCGAAAAGGGGTACATGACTGCGGTTTACAGGGGGCGGCGACATATATGGGTTTTGCATTGCCCAAGCTCAATACCCTGATTCGCAACGGCCGATACGACATCTTTCATTATTTCTTCAGTCTCCCCACAGGCCTATTCACCCTTCTTCCCGGAGGCCGGTACGGCAAACCCTACGTTGTCTCTTTGCGGGGGTCCGACGTGCCCGGATATGATCCTTTCAACACCACCCTGGCTTTTCTGCACAATCTGCTCAAGCCCGTCACCAGGAGGATCTGGAACCGGTCCAAACATGTCGTTGCCGTAACCCGCAGTTTAAAAAAAGTGGCACGGGAAACAGCACCGGACCAGAAAATCGAGGTTATTCCCAATGGTGTCGACACCGATTTGTTTAAACCCTCACGGGGCGTCCCTAAAGACCGATCCTGTTTTGAATTGATTTGTGTATCACGACTTGTCAAACGGAAGGGGATTGATCATATCCTGTCGGCCATGGCCGGGTTGCGCTCTGAAAATATCAAGCTGTCCATCGTCGGTACCGGAAATTACGAAAATATTCTGAAACGGCAATGTCGCGATCTGTCGCTGAATTCGGCGGTTGCTTTTAAGGGATTTCGCCCAAGAGAGAAACTTCCGGAATTATATGCACAAAGCGATGCCTTTATCCTTACCTCCCGCTCGGAAGCTTTTGGCAATGTCTTTGCGGAAGCCATGTCCTGCGGACTTCCGGTCATTGGCGCCAACGTGGGTGGCATACCCGATCTGGTAACGGAAAAGACCGGCATTCTCGTCGAACCAGGGGATATCGACAGCATCAAAAAGGCCATTTTGCGGCTTAAGCATTCCCAAGGGCTCCGCGCGCAAATGGGGCAAGCCAGCAGAACGCTGATATTAAAAAATCATCGCTGGTCGCAAATCGCTGAGAGGTTCCTGGAATTGTATGTTTCCTAACCGTGAGGCCTTTATCGGTATGATGCAATCAGGGCATACCGTCTGGCAGATGAAACAAAATCTGCACTTGTCCCGGCAAGCGCTCGACCACCTCCGCAACGATCTTCTGCAGCGCCAGGTTGAAACGGCCTACCGGCAGGTTCCCTTTTATCGGAAATTGTTCGATGAAGTAAGGGTGTCGCCCCATGACATCAAAACCGTGGCCGATCTGGAACGCTTGCCGATCATCACCAAAAAGGACATTCGCCAAAATCGGCATGAGATTTTGAACAGGAAATATACTAAAGTTCGTTGTTACAGGAGCCACACCAGTGGTTCCACCGGGGAACCGACATGGACTTTCTTCGACCGGCGTTGCTGGTATCGGAAAAAGTATTTTTCGAAAATGAGGGCCCGCATGGCCTGCGGGATGAGATGGGGGCAGAAGGTTGTCATTTTAGAATCTGAAGCAACCCGGGAATTGCGCTTGAAAAACAGAAAATTGTCCAAGCTGTTTTTTCTGTTGCCGGTGGAATATCTGTCCATATTCGAAGCGCCCGACATTCTCTTTGGCAAGCTCATGGAAATTAAACCGCACAATGTTTATGGGCCTCCAAGTTGCCTCTTCGTAGTGGCCAAGAAGGCGATGCAGGCGGGCGTTCGGGTTCCCAATCTGGTGCGCATTTTCACAAGCTCGGAATACCTGGCCGACCCGGTCAAACGCTATATCGAGAAAAGTTTGGGTGCCAGGGTCCATGATGTCTACGGATCGACCGAAACCAAAGAAATGGCATGGCAATGTCCGCTGGGGGATGGCTACCACATCAACGAGGATGAAGTTATTATCGAAATTGTGGACGAGGAAGGGAAGGTGTTGCCGCCCGCAAGCCCGGGCCATATCGTCATAACCGATCTGCGCAATCAGGCCATGCCGCTTATCCGTTATCGGAATCACGATAAAGGCCTTCTGATTAACGAGGCCTGCGCTTGTGGACTTGGATTCGCTTTGATGAAACCGTTAACCGGGAGAGCTTCTGAATACATACGCCTTCCGGATGGCCGCGAAATATCCCCCTTTCTTTTTACGACTTCCATCGAAAAAACGAAGGGGCTTTTACAGTACCAGATTATTCAGGAGCAGATCGATACGATCAGGGTCAAAACCATATTTAAGGAAGGCCTTTTTGATCAAGGCCGCACGGCGATCCAATCGATACTGTCGGATCTAACTGGAAACACGATGACCATGGTGCTT
Source organism: Desulfobacterales bacterium (assembly GCA_016735415.1). Next base: position 2,712 of record JAERRP010000547.1, read on the forward strand.
GAAGATTGCGATAGGATTGAGCTCGAAAAAAACGGTAAGCTCATGGTTGTTAAAAATGAGATAATGGTAAACAGGTCTCCTGTTAATGAACCGTAAGGACATCCGAAAAAACAACTTCAGATTATAAACGCCAATATTATCGTTCCCGGCTGAACCGCAGGGAAAATGCGCAGTTTATAATGATTGTGTTTCCGGGAATGATAGCCTGAAATGGAGGGCCGCGACATATGGATAACGGGTATATTCTTAACTTTACGCCAACAGGCATGATTCCCACGAAGAAGATGACCCCTCTCGTTCCGATAAGGCCCGATGAGATTATTGCCCAGGTTCTCGAGGTCACTCCGCTGGGCGTCAATATGGTTCATTTGCACGCACGCGAGCCGGAATCGGGCCGGCCGACCTTTAAAAAGGAAATCTATGCCGAAATCATCGGTGGCATCCGGGAGCTGAACGAAGAACTGATCATCTGCGTTTCGACCAGTGGCCGCGATTTTTTTGAGTTTGAAAAGCGTTCCGAAGTATTGGATTTAACCGACCGGCTCAAACCGGACTTCGGCAGCCTGACCCTGAGTTCTTTGAATTTTAACCGACAGGCCAGCGTCAATTCGCCTGACATGATCAAGGGTTTGGCCGGCAAGATGCTTGAAAATGGAATCCGTCCGGAGCTGGAAGTCTTTGATCTGGGCATGATCAACTATGCCAAATATCTGATCCGCAAAGAAATAATCAAACCACCCCATTACTTCAATTTCATTCTGGGGAACATCGCCTGCGCCCAGGCGGATATGATGAGCCTCGGTTTGATGGTCCGGGAACTGCCCTCCGATTCGATCTGGTCGGTGGGTGGTGTGGGCGATGCCCAGCTGGCCATGAATGCCATGTCGATCGTGGCCGGCGGCGGGGTCCGCATCGGTCTGGAAGACAATATCTGGTTCGATTCCGCGAGGACACGGCTGGCCACGAACCGGGAGCTGGTTGAACGTATTCTCCTGATTGCGGATGCCATGGGAAGAAGACCGTACACTTGTTCCGAGGCAAGAGCGTTGCTGGGTCTAAGTTAGCCTTCGGAGGAGCAGCATATGCGATTTCGGGAAAAAATTATCGAGAAACTGAAGTACAGTACTTTTCTGCGGATCCTTTTTGACGTGATCGCCAAATTCGGTCTCAGGGTAACGCCCTATTATGTTGTGCGAGAAGGTATTTGGGGCAATGGGTTGTCTAATCTGGAAGAAGAACTTGAGGGCTACAAGCTTTGTTTTTTGGACGAAGACGATATGGGACCTCTGAGCCGGTTAAGGGTCGGGGCTTTTTCTGAGGATCAGTTAACCCAACGACTGAGGGACGGCCATTTCTGTCTCGGTTTGATCAAAGATGGGGAAGTCGTTGCCTTCAACTGGGCCAACCCTCATGAGAGCAGTGGGAATCTGTGTCGTTTTCCCTTGAAGGCGGATGAAGGCTATTTATATGATGCCTATACGGTTCATGCCTATCGGGGAAAACGGCTGGCACCCTATTTGCGCTACCAGAGCTATCGAACCCTTTCCCAAAAGGGCATGACGCGACTCTACAGCATATCCGATGCCTTCAACACGCCGTCCATCAAATTCAAGAAAAGGTTGAACGCCCGGTTTGTAAAATTAGGGATTTCGATTAAATTGTTGAATCGGCGCGAATACAATTTTACACTACGGCAGTCGTCCGAATTCAGAAAGCGAAGCATTTCTGCGGATCAAGCGATCTGACACCGCGGTCCTAGAGGCGGTGACCCGACCTGCGTGTGAGCCGTTCGGATGGTCCAAGATGAGTTCCTTAAAGATTTTTCATTCGATCGAAAGCGTCAACAGGGACGATTGGGATTTCCTGGCCCATGATCAAGTCCTGATGCGCCACGGGTGGCTCAAAACCGTGGAACAAACTTACTCGGGACGCCTTTCCCCCCGCTATGTGATCCTGTATGAAAGCGCCCGCCCCGTCGCGGCAACGGCTTACCGGCAAATTAATTCCGCCGATGGTTTCACTAATTTTGATTACTTCCTTTTCGGAGGATTGAAGCCATATTTATCCCGTCTGGGGATTTCATCCCTCCCCATGATTGCCTTGATGCCTTCGAAAGGCTATCCGCCGGCCTTTTTGACAGGCCTGCCCAGCGACCCGGCCGCGGCCCAAAAAAAACTGCAAACATTACTTGGGGCCATTCATGACCATGGTTGCCGCGGGAAAATGCCTGTCGCTTTCACAAAGGTCAGCGGCGATGACCGCGAGGCCATTCGGTTGCTGCGTCGAAACGGATATACTCGAATAATTGCGGCCCCATTGGCTTATATGGACATTGTCTGGTCTTCGTTCAGCGATTATCGGAAAGATACTTCCCGTATCAGTAAAAACCTTCGACGCAAAATCAACTGGGAGGTCAACCGAAACCGGAAAGAGGGAATCGAGATCGTGGTCCTTGAAAACCTGCGTGGATACGAGGACCGTCTTTACCGCCTGCTAACCCTTAATGCGGCCAGACACAACATGGCGGTTCCGACATTCGACCGCAACTTTTTTAAAGTCTTAAGTGAAAACATGCCGAATGAGGCCAGGGTTTATGCCGCCTTTAAAAAAGGAGAGCTTGTCGGTATGTCTCTTTTTATGGCACATGGTGCTATCTGGCATGCACTGCTGGTTGGAATCGATCATCATCTCACGGGCAATGATTTGACGTATTTCAATATCGTCTTTTACCGTCCGATCAGGGATGCGATCGAGGCGCAATGTAAGCGGATTTATTACGGCAATTCACTTTATGAGCCCAAGATAAGACGCGGATGCCAATTGCTGCGTGTGTATACTTATTATAAACCTTACAGTCGGATCGGCCGCATGGGCGCCCGCCCTTTCTTTTTTGTCCATCGGGCCTGGAACCGGGGGAAACGCCCGTTGAGCGTACGTCAGCAGCTGAAATCGACGAGAGCCTGATTGCAAAATGAAAGTACTATTGACATCAGCGGTTCGCAACTCGGGAATGGCAACGATTCGCGGGCTGGCCAAATGTGGCGTGGAGGTGATCGGGGCCGATGACCGGCGGCTGCCTTGCAACTGTCGTTCGCGTTACCTTCAGCATTTCTACCGGCATCCATCCGTCGATGACGAGAGCGCCTTTCTGGAAGCGCTTTTGTCTCTGGTCAAAAAGGAACGCCCCGACGTTTTTTTCCCGATCGGGGGGACCCGCCTGATCGCCGAACATGCGGCCCTATTTGAGCCGCATACCCGAATATTGCTCCCGCCCCATGAAAGCTATAAA
>JAERRP010000061.1 GCA_016735415.1 Desulfobacterales bacterium
GGCATCAACCTTATTGATTGGACATATATTTAAGATTTCGTCATTTCATTTCGTAATTTACGCTGGCGGCCGTCTCTGTTTCTGGGGGAACTCCTGTGGCGCAAAACCGTCGGGGTCATCGGCGCCGGCCGCATCGGCGATACCTACGCCCGCATGATGGTCGAGGGCCACAAAATGAATCTGGTCTATTACGATATCGCCCCCAACGAGGGTCTGGAAGCCCATGTCGCCGCCTATGCCGCGTTTCTCGCCTCCCAGGGACGGGAACCGGTATCCTGCAGCCGGGCCGCCACGGTCGAGGAACTGCTGGCGGCGGCCGATTGCGTCAGCATCCACACCGTGCTGGACGATACCACCCGCCACCTGATCAACGCCGAACGGCTGGCCGGCATGAAACCCAACGCCGTTATCGTTAACACCAGCCGCGGCCCGGTGATTGACGAGGCCGCTCTGGCGGCCCATTGCCGGGCGCATCCGCAATTCCGGGCCGGTCTGGATGTCTTCGAAAACGAACCGGCGATGGCGCCGGGTCTGGATCAACTGGAGAATGTGGTGATCGTCCCCCACATCGCCTCGGCCACCCGCTGGACCCGGGAGGGCATGGCCACCCTGGCGGCCGGCAATGTGGCCGGCCTGCTGATGGGGTATCCCGTCTGGAATCGACCGGACATCTTACCATTCCTGGAAGGCGATTTACCCGCGACCACTCCCAGTATCCTCAATGCCGGGGAACTCGGTTTGACGATGGCGGAATAAGGCGCACATCGCGCCGGGCGGCGCAGACGATAGCCCGGCCGGTGTCAGCCACAGCGGTTGAAATGCACCACCCCGTCTTGAAGGATCCGGGTGATGCGGCCCTCGTCTTCGAGGTAGCGCAGGTGGGCAAGAGCCTCGCCGGTGGCAAACCACTGCTGGGCCACCGGTAAGGACGCCCAGTCGGGGGCCTGAATGTCCCAGGACATGCGGGAAGCAACTTCGTAGGCATTCAAGGGTCCGTCTTCGAGAATGCCCATGACCTCGTCCAGACGTTCCCGGTGGTGGGCGATCAATTCCCCAATTCTTTCCTGAAATCCTGAAAAAAGCCGCCGGTGGCCGGGCAGCACGAGATCCACCGCGTAGGGCCGGACTTTGGCCAGACTGGCCAGGTATTGCTGCAACCGATTGTACCCGTCCGCCCAGCACTGGATGTTGGGGGTGATACCGTTCAGAATGTGGTCGCCGGCAACGAACAGTTTGTGGGCGGGTTCGTAGAGGCAGGTATGGCCCAGGGTGTGTCCCGGGGTCTCGACGCATTCAAATGCGTAGTCGTCGACCCGGATAACATCCCCTTCGGCCAGCATCTGCATGGGCGGCACCCAGTCGGTGCCGAACTTGCTGCCGGGGTGCGCCTGCAAAGCGGCCTGCAGCCGCTCCACCGGAAATCCGTTGCGGCCGATGTAGGCCAGCATGGGGCCGAACCCCTCCCAGTTTTCGATGATTTCCGCCTCAGGACGGTTGAAGTAAACGCGCGTGTCGGCTGTCGCCAGGCGCGTAATAAGACCGAAATGGTCCGAATGCAGGTGGGTGATGAAGAAGTCGGCCCGGCCCGGATCGACGGCAATCTTCTTCAGCCCGTCCAGAAGGACGCTCAGGCAGGCATCGTGGTTCAACCCGGTGTCGATCACGAGGCTGCGCCCAGGTGATCGCACGACATAGGCGTTCAGGTACTTCAGCGGCGTCTCCGGCAGCGGAACCTTGATTCTGAATATATCCTTCGCTATTTCCTGGACCATCGCATCCCTTTCAGTTGTCCGGTGGTGGCCGGCGGTGCCGTCACGACGACCTGCTGAATTAATTCGAATATCAGGAAGAAGATCTGAAAAACGGGCTGAACGCCTTTGATATGCTGGCCGCAGGGGATCGGGAGCGGGCGGGCGTCAACTTTTCCCGGGTGCTCGCAGGGGAATCCGTCGGCCCGGCCGAATACAAGGCCCGTAAAAAAAACGGGACCCCTTTTCCGATCATGCTGCTTTCGGCGGCCATCGTCCTCGAGGGGCAGCCCATCGGTCCGCGCGGGTTCATCACCGATCTAACATTTGGAACGCCAGCTCCAGTACGCAGGGAAAATGGAGGCCATCGACATCAAGGCTTTTTTGATGAAACCGCTCAAGCTCCAGGAACTGGCCACGACCATCGGCCGGGTTATGGCCCGGCCCTGACGCCTATCTCTAATTCGGCCGCAGGACCATTGGCGCGTAAACCTTTATTTCCTGATCGGTGCCGGCAATTTCATCGATCTGGGCCTGGATCGCCGCCCGTGTTTCACTGGTGACCCAGGCGTTCCAGTCCTCGATCGTCTGCCAGCGGCTGATCACCAGACACTCTTCAGGATCGTCGATATTGCTCAGGGTCTCGCTGGACAGGTAGCCGGGCTGCTGGACCGCCTTGGCACGCAATTGCATCAGCAACGGCACCAGTTGTTTGGCCTGATGACCCTGCAGGACTCTGCGTTTAATGATTGCTTCGATTGCCATTCGTACCTCCTTTGGCATTCCTCGGAAAAAGAGCACCTGATAAATGAGGCCGGCACCGGTAATAACGCCGGAAGCGACCCCGGCCGCAGCACGCCGCGGCCGCCGATCACGGTTCTGGCGGCGTGATCATTTTAAGGCATCCGCGGCCCGACCGGACGAGTTGCTCCTTTTTTGATTTGGGCCAGCGTTTGACCGCCCTCTCGACTTGAAACGCCAGCCGTTTGGCCCCGATTTTCTCCTGGAAGACCAGCACCAGGGGCCCCCGGCCCCGCAGGTATTTGGCCCCCAGGTTGGCCTGGTGTTCCTTCAAGCGGCGATCCACATCGGTGGTTATTCCCGTGTAGAGGCTGCCGTCGCGGCAGCGCACCAGGTACAGGTACCAGTTATTCATGGGTTATCGCCGGTCGCACGTTCCGATCATACCATCGGCAGGCAGGGTTAGCGGAAGAAGACGGGCGCGGGCGGTCCCGCAAACCACCCGATCTGCCGGTTTATACACCCAACCGCGCGCCGATGTAAACCGCCAGCGGGTATCGGCGGGCCCGGCCGCCACGGAT
>JAERRP010000255.1 GCA_016735415.1 Desulfobacterales bacterium
CCAGAGTATCGGTTTTTTCGGGTCTTCAAAATGTACAAATGAGGAAAACTATCTCTTTCAGAAGATGGTCAGGGTCCTTTTCGGCACCCATAACCTGGACAATGGCGGCGCCATGGCCGGGAGACCGGCCCTGCAAATCATTGACGAGAACACAGGCGGAAGACGCCGCATCAACCCGCTCGCAAATCTCGAAAAAGCCGAAGTAATTGTCGTGTTGGGCGCCGACCCGTGCCACGCCGCACCGGTATTGAGCTACCATCTAAAAAGGGCTGCCAAAAAAGGGATCCCTCTCATAGGCGTTGACCTGCGAAAAACCGACCTATTCCCATTTTCCACCCTCTGGTTAACCATTATCCCGGATAGAGACCATCAACTGATCAATTGCCTCTCGGCCCTGCTGTGGAAGAAATTCGCCCATGATGCCGGCTTTATAGATCGATTCACGGAAGGTTTCGGTCCCTACAACGATGCACTTTCCTCCTTCAATCCCGAAAGGCTCTGTTTAGCGAGCGGTTCAAATATGACATCGCTGAGCTATGCCGCGGATCTTTTGAAGGGGAAGAAGATAAGTTTTGTGGTGGGCAACGGGATCACCCAGCAGAAGCATTGCGGCCATTCAATGGAAGCCATTTTAAACCTCTCCCTGATGACGGGGAGTTTGGGATGTAAATCAGGCGGGCTCTATGTCATTGCAAGGGAAAACAATCAGGTGGGCGCATGGGATATGGGAACCGTTCCCGACGCACTTCCGGGGCGCATCCCCCTGGGAGACGGCTCGGGGCGAAGGGCGTGGGAACGGGCCTGGGATGTGAAGATATCTCCGGACCGGGGCCTGGATGTGTTTCGTATGATAGAGGAGGCTGAAAAAGGGAATCTCAAGGCCCTCTATGTCATGGGAGAAAATCCGCTTCGAAGCCTCCCTCAACATGACCGGGTAAAGGAAGCCTTAAAGCGCCTGGATCTCCTGGTGGTGCAGGATATCCTTCACACCGAAACCGCCCGCATTGCCGACGTGCTCCTGCCGGGGGCCGCTTTCTCCGAAAAGGGGGGCTCCTTTACGAACATGGAAGGGCGAATCGCATGCTTCAGCCCGGCCGTACCCCCGCCGGGGGACGGGAAACCGGACTGGGAAATTCTTGACCTCCTGGCCTTGAAGATGGGATATCCCAAAGCCTATGGGTCCCTGGACAGGATACGGGCTGAAATGGCGCGCTTGATCCCCACCTACGCCGGTCTCAAGAAAAACTCAGACGACGCCTGGACCTGGATCAGGGAAACCGAGGCGAATAGGCCTTTCAGATTTTCACCCCTTCCCACAACAGATGGAGGGGAAATGGATGATGACTATCCTCTGACGGCGATTCTGGGCTCGCAACGATTTCATTTGGGAAGCGGGACCCGGACCGGGCATTCCAAACGGATAAACGATTTCGGCTTAAAGGGCGAGGTGGCGTTATCTTCAAAGGATGGGGCCCGGCTGCACGTCAAGAGCGGGGATAGGGTTCATGTGCAATCACGGGAAGGCGCCCTGACCCGGGAGGCCCGGATAGACAAGCATTTAGGGGAAGGACAGATCTTTGTGCCGACGGCTTTTCATAATAATGATGCCTTGAACCTGCTCGGTTTGGCAACTTCGGGGCATGGGGCGCCGCAGGGTTTCAAGACGTGCCGGGTCAGGGTGGAGAAGTCAGGGGGAAGCAAATGAAGGTAAAAGAGATCGACTGGAATCGAATTTCATCCATAATAGATGCGCATAAGGGTGAGCAATGGGGCCTTATCCCCTTGCTGCAGGACATTCAGGAGTCCATCGGATACATCCCACCGGAATCCATTGAGATGATCAGTGAAGCGCTCAATCTATTTCCGGCGCAGGTCCAGGGCGTCATCACCTTTTATGCGGGATTCAGTCTGACGCCCAAGGGGAAATATGTGGTCAGGGTCTGTCGCGGCACGGCGTGCCACGTCAAAGGGGGCCGGAGCATTTTGAGACTCATGAAAAAGGAGTTGGGCCTCGAAGAGGGTGAAACAAGCCCGGATTACCAATTTACCCTGGAAACAGTGGCCTGTTTGGGGGCCTGTTTCCTGGCGCCCACCATGATGGTCAACCGGACCTATTATGGCAAGCTTTCCCCCCCCAAGGTCAGCAGCGTATTGGCCCAGTTTGAGAAACAAGAGGGAGAATAATAAAAACGCATGGAAAAGCTACTCTCCGTGGAACAACTTGAATGGCTCCGCAATAAAATCCTGGCACGGATGGACGAAGGGAAGACCCTTGTGCAGGTCTGCATGACGGGTTGCAGGGCCTACGGGTCTGCCGAAGTGAAAGATGCGTTAGAAGAGGAAATCGGAAAGCAGGGTCTTAGAGACCGGGTGGAAATACGGGCCACCGGGTGTCATGGGTTCTGTGCCAAGGCCCCTGTGGTTGCCATCGAGCCCATGGGGATTCAGTATCAGGAGGTAGGGCCCGAAGATGCGGCGGAAATCGTCCATCAGACACTGAAAAAGAATCGCCTAATCGATCGACTTGCCTACC
>JAERRP010000530.1 GCA_016735415.1 Desulfobacterales bacterium
GATGAGTTCCGAGTCCAGTAATGCGGAAAAGGCGATGGCGGTCCCGGCCACATTCATTGATAAAAACTCACCTTCGCTGCACGAGGGGGTTCGGCATTTTTTTCAGGATCAGCTCGGTTTCGGGAAATTTGTTTTTCGTATGCCCAGCGGAGATGAAATCGACCGGGTTTCCAACCTGCGGTCTTTTGAAAAGGCGCTTCCTGATATTCCGGACGCGTCCTTTTTATACCACTGGAGCCGTAATGATTTTTCGCGCTGGCTTTTTGCAAGAACCGAAATCGTGCTGGCCTCCAAGATGCGGCCGGCGACCGCGGATGAGTTTGCGCACGATGTGACGCGCATGAAAGACCATCTGCTGTCCAACATTAAAAAGCGCCGCCAGCGGCGCCAGAAGGGGGTCATCGTCAATTTCGATCGCCATGATTTTGACCCCGAGACGGATTTCTTCAAAATCGGCAACGGATCCCTGGGCGGTAAAGCCAGGGGGCTGGCCTTTTTCTCGACCCTTCTCTGGCGAGGCTCAGACATTCAGGCTAAGTTTGACCAGGTCGAGATTGCCGTCTCGCAGACACTGGTGATGACAACCGACAGCTTTGAGGCCTTTGTTGAGGAAAATGCCTTGAAACCATTCTCCACAACAGACGCCTCCAATGAAGAAATTGCGGCGGCGTTTATGAAAGGCGCCTTCCCGCAGGGGATCGTCGCCAACCTGAAAGCGTTTCTGGCTGAATGTCGCGATCCTTTGGCCATTCGCTCATCGAGCCTCCTCGAGGATGCGAAATACCGTGCCTATGCCGGGCTCTACCGAACTTACATGATCCCCAACGACCACCTGGACCTCGAACGGCGCCTCCAGCACCTGTTACAAGCCATAAAGCTGGTGTACGCATCGACTTATTTCGGCGAACCCAAAGCTTTTGCGCGCAGGGTGGGGCATCGGACGGAAGAGGAAAAAATGGCGGTTATCGTCCAGCGCCTGGTCGGCAGCCGGCAGGGCGACTATTTTTATCCGTCCATATCGGGTGTGGCCCAGTCTTACAATTTTTATCCGTTTGACCGAATGCGGCCGGAGGAGGGGATTGCCGCGATTGCCCTGGGGTTCGGCAAGATCGGGACTGAAGACGATCAGGCCTTGCGCTTTTCGCCTTATCACCCTCAGTTGCTGCCGCAGTTTACCAAGATAGAGGATATCCTTGAGAACGCCCAGCGGGATTTTTTCGCGTTGGCGATGGGCCCGGCGCGAATGTCGATCGATGTCAACGAAAAGACGGTGCTGGCCAAGCGCTCGATTGATGATGCGCTTACGGAAATGCCGCTGGAATCGTTGTGCAGCACTTACGTCCCGGAGGATCATCGTATTCGTGATACGGCCCATTTGCCCGGTCAGCGTATCCTGACGTTTGCCCCGGTGCTGAAATATGAAGGCTTCCCTCTGGCGGAAATCCTCATCGAGGTCTTAAAGCTCGGGCAGAGGGGGATGGGGTGTCATGTGGAGTTGGAGTTTGCGGTCAATCTCGACGTGCCCCGGGGCCAGCGCCCCCTGTTTGCGATTCTCCAAATCAGACCGATGGCCGCTCGTTCGGACGCTGAAACGGTTCGCATCGGTGCCGCGGAATCGGCGGGCGCCCTTTGTTTCTCTGCCAATGCGCTCGGCAACACGGTCCAGGAGGACCTGATCGATATTATATACGTCAAACCGGAAGTTTTCGATCCCGCCCGGACGCAGGTAATTGCCCGGGAACTACGGCAGTTCAATGCCCGCATGCTTCGCGCCCAAAGCAAGTACCTCCTCATCGGACCGGGGCGCTGGGGGTCGGCCGACCGGTGGTTGGGCATCCCGGTCAACTGGACGGATATCAGCGCGGTTGGCGCCATTGTCGAAACTTTCCATCAGAACCTGAAAGCCGAACCGTCCCAGGGATCTCATTTTTTTCACAATATCACGACGCTGGGACTCAGTTACATTACGGTTGCCGATGGCCGCGAAGACTTTATCGATTGGCGCCAGCTCAAAGCATTGCCGGTTGTGGATGAATCCGAATTAGTCGCGCATGCGCGAGCTCCCAAGCCTTTCACGCTCAAAGTGGATGGTACACGTTCACAGGCCGTCATATTCCTGCGCCCCTAGCACCACACCTCGTTTCGACGCGTCCAAACTCACGATCTCATTCGAGCCCACATCTGCTGTTACACGATGGCACCCGAGCGGGCCGTTAGAAACATGCCATGTGAAGCCGCCGATCCAATAAGGCCTTATGCGGCGAAAGGTTCGGACCTGACCCCCTAATTTCGAAAAACTGAACGCCGAACCGTCTCAAGGCTCCCATTTCTTTCACAATATTACGACACTGGGTTATCAACTACATTACGGTCAGTCAGAATAAAGAAGACCATTTAGACGGGGATCAATTCACGACCATGCATCGGGTCAATGAAACGACCTATTTGGTTCATGCAAGAGCCGGGAAACCGATTCGAATAAAGGTGGACGGACGAAATTCACAAAGTGTAATTTATATTGAGGATTAACTTTCATATTCCCGTACATATAATTTGATTATTATTTCAGTCTATTAAAAGCTATTCAGGCTGTATTTAACAGAACACTTTTTATTTTGTGATTTATTTTAGCGCAATGTTAAAATTTTACTTGACAAGTCTTGCAGATATCTGAAACATCAGATATCAAGCAAAGGCGATTTCAGCAGGGTGCAAAAGAATTCATTGACGCGATTCAGCCAGGCGC
>JAERRP010000265.1 GCA_016735415.1 Desulfobacterales bacterium
GCGATAATGTCTTCCATCGTGGCCGGGACCGGGGCGCCCGGATCGGCGATATTGGTGATGACGGACAAACCCAGGATGCGCAGGCCGGCGTGAACCGCCGCAATCACCTCCGGGACCGTCGAAAGACCTACGGCGTCGGCTCCGATGGTCCGCAGAAACCGAAGTTCGGCCGGGGTCTCCAGTGAGGGCCCCTTGAGGCCGGCGTAAACGCCGGACGGCAGTTCAAGGTTCATGGCACGGGCGATCGTCCGGGCCCGGTCCATGAGCTCAAGGTCGTAGACCCGGCTCATGTCGGGGAACCGCAGGCCCCATTCCGGAATATTCGGCCCCACCAGCGGGTTTTCACCCGTCAGGTTGATGTGATCGGTGATCAGCATGATATCCCCGGCCCGATGGTGCGGATTGAGGCCGCCGGCGGCATTGGTGACCAGCAGAAAACGAGCGCCGAGGGCCTGCAGAATGCGCACCGGAAATGCGACCTCCCGGGGGCTGTAGCCCTCGTAAAGGTGAAAACGCCCCTGGAAAGCGGCCACGACGCGGCCGTTCAGGTGCCCGATCAAAAGCCGCCCGCGGTGGCTTTCAACCGTGGACCGGGGAATGTGGGGGATCTGGGCATAGTCGAAGGCTTCTTCGACCTCGATGGCCTCGGCACAGTCGCCCAGACCGGTACCGGTCAGGAGACCGACGGCGGGTGTCGAACCGCAACGCTTCAGGATGAACGCGGCCGCTTCATCGACTCTTGCTTTGAATTCAGGCATGGCATGGGGCCTTCCCGGGGCAGTATTACGGTGGTTCCCTGGTGTCCGCCCCTGATTGGTCGGTTGAGGCCGGCTCCCGCGGCAATTACCGGCCGCACGCCAGAAAGGCTTATAGTCCAAGGGCCTGCGGCCGTCAACCCGAAGCGGACCGGATGGGGTGCCTGCCGGGGGCGCTATTAGACCTTGCCCAGTTAGGACGATTATGCTAAATCCTAAACCTTTGCCGGCCCCTAACTGAATTGAAGCTTGTGGAGACATCCTATGAACCGCGCATTTCGCCCCGAGCACCCTGATATTACTCCCGACATGTGGTCCCGGATCGACGAGATTATTTCAGACAACCGCAACACCCAGGGCTCGATTATTTCGGTCCTGCGGCAATGCCAGGATGTGGTGGGATACCTGCCGGTGGAAATGATGGAATACATCGCCGGCGGCATGAACCTTGCCCGCAGCGACGTTTTCGGCGTCGCTTCTTTTTATGCCCTTTTTTCCATGGAACCCAAAGGACGCCACACCGTCAAAGTCTGTACGGGCACGGCCTGCTACGTCAAGGGGATCAAGGAAGTCATCGCACGCATCTGCAACGAGTACGATCTGGAAGAGGGCAGCACTTCGTCCGACATGCGCTTTACACTGGAACCGGTGCGCTGTCTGGGGGCCTGCGGCCTGGCGCCGGTGATGGTGGTCAACCGCGACACGCACGGCGACGTCAAATCCGATAAAGTCATCAAAATCCTTCATTCCTACGAATAGTCATTTTTGGGTGTGTCCATGAAGATTAGCGAGATCAGAGATATTCTGCGGGCCCGCGTGAAGACGGGCGAGGAACAACTGGATAAAAACATCGTCGGCGGCGGCGGGGCCGACATCATGGAAGCAATCCTGTCCGCCGTTGCCAGGGACGGTCTGCTGCTCACCGGACTGGTGAGTGAAGAAGTGGTGCGGAGCGCGATTATTTCCCAGGTCGGAGCGGTCGCTTTCGTCCGGGGGCAGGAACCCACCGCCAAAATTATTGAACAGGCCGCCAAATTCAAACTCCCCCTGCTGGTCACTGATTACTCCATGTTTGTCGCCATCGGCAAGCTCTATATGAACGGATTGCGAGGGCTGGACGGGTCCTGGTAACACGGGAAGGAAATGGCTATGGACAGGTTCACCGTTGAGGATCTCAAGGCCGTGCGCGCAAAGGCGGCGGCCGTCCTGGAAAACCGGGATATCTTTCACCTCATGGTTTGCGGCGGCACCGGGTGCCATGCCACCGGCAGTATCGCGGTGATCGACCGCCTGCGCGAAGAGATCGCCCAGCGTGAACTGACCGACAAGGTTCGTTTGGTGGAAACCGGCTGCAACGGGTTCTGCGCCGCGGGGCCCATCATGGTGGTGCATCCCGGCGATATTTTTTACCAGAAGATCAAGGTCGACGATGTGCCCACCATCATCGAAGAGCATATCCTCAATGGTAAACCCGTCAAAAAATTATTTTACAAGGATCCGGTCTCCAAAAAGTTCATCCCCGCCCAGGCCGATATTCCCTTTTTTGCCCACCAGATGCCGCGGGCCCTGCGCAACAAGGGACTCATCGACCCGGAATCCATCGACGACTACATCGCCCCTGACGGCTACCTGGCCACCGTCAAGGCGCTCAAGGAGATGAGTCCGGACCAGATCGTCGAGGAAGTCAAGACCTCGGGGCTCAGGGGGCGCGGGGGGGCCGGCTTCCCGGCCGGCATGAAATGGCAGTTTGCCAAGGCCAGTCCCGGGGACCTCAAATACGTGCTCTGCAATGCGGACGAGGGGGATCCGGGCGCGTTCTTGGACCGCAGGCTTCTGCAAGCCGACCCCCATGCCGTGCTAGGGGGCATGCCAATTCCC
>JAERRP010000258.1 GCA_016735415.1 Desulfobacterales bacterium
GTCCTTTGTTAACGATGTCGCCGGGCAGATCGGGGATGTCATCAGTGAATATAAAATCATCATCAACAAATCCACGGTGCCGGTCGGTACGGCCGACCGGGTCCGGGATTTTATTCAGGACCGGGTCGATCAACGCGGCCTCGATATCGAGTTCGATGTGGTTTCCAACCCCGAATTTCTGAAAGAAGGCGATGCCATCAGTGACTTCATGAAGCCCGACCGGGTTATTGTGGGCACCGACAATGTACGCACCGCCAAATTGCTGGAAGCGCTCTATGCCCCGTTTGCGCGCAGCCGTGACAAGATGATGGTGATGGGTGTCAAAAGTGCCGAGTTGACCAAATATGCGGCCAACTGCATGCTGGCCAGCAAGATTTCATTTATCAACGAGATCGCCAATATCTGCGAAAATGTGGGGGCCGATGTCAAAGACGTGCGCCGCGGGATCGGCTCCGACCACCGCATCGGCTACAAATTCATTTATCCGGGGGTCGGTTATGGCGGGTCCTGCTTTCCCAAAGACGTCAAGGCCTTGATCGCCACCGCCCGGGAAAACGGTTATACCCCCGAATTGATCGCGGCCATCGACAGTGTCAACGCGCGCCAGAAAACGATCATTTCAACCAAAATTAAAAACTATTTTGCCGAACAGGGCGGGGTCGCCGGGAAAACCCTGGCCCTCTGGGGTCTGGCCTTCAAAGCCAATACGGATGACATCCGTGAGGCCCCGGCTCTGGAGATTATCAAAGAACTGACGGCCGCGGGAATGAACATCCGGGCCTTTGATCCCATTGCCGGCGAAAATGCCCGCCAGCAATTATCCGCAAACAACCGGGTGCAGGTCGCGGAAAAACAATACGAGACCCTGGCGGGGGCTGATGCACTGGCGGTCGTCACCGACTGGAACCAGTTTCGCAACCCGGATTTTGGCCGTATCAAGAAGCTGCTGAGCGCGCCGATCATTTTTGATGGCCGCAATCTGTATTCAAGCGCCCTGGTCGCCTCCCGGGGATTTGCCTACTTTGCCATCGGAAGGCCGGCCTTGAGACCATAGAAAGGCCCTGTAGTTCACGCACCTTTGTCAGAAAATTATGACCGCTGAAGTCGCCACCATCATCATGGCCGCCGGCCGCGGCAGCCGCATGCAGGGATACACGGGCAACAAAACGCTTCTGCCGCTCGTGCCCGAGGGTTCCGTCTGCAAAGGTCGTCACCCCATCCTGCTGCACCTGATCGATCAACTGCCGGCCGGCCCCAAGTCCCTTATTGTCAATCATTGTCAGGAAGACCTGCGGGAAGCCACCAACCACCTGGATATCACCTATGTCGAGCAGCCCGTGCTGAACGGCACCGGCGGTGCCATTCTGACGGCCCGGGAATTTATCGCCTCCCTGAATTGTGAAAGCGTCATCATTACGATGGGCGATGTGCCGTTTGTCCGCAGGGAAACCTATGCCCACCTCGTCGAATGTCTCGAAGGGCGGGACATGGTCGTACTGGGTTTTTCGCCGGCCGACAAAAAGCAGTACGGCCTTCTGGAAATTGAGGACGGCAAGGTCCAGCGCATCACCGAATGGAAGTATTGGAAAGACTATCCGGCCGCGCGCCAGGCCGGGCTGGCCATCTGCAACGCCGGTATCTACACCGCCTCACGGGAAGCCCTGAACCACTATCTGCCGATTCTGGCCACACGACCCCAGATCGTGCACAAGGAAATCGACGGTCGAATGACGCCCATCGAGGAGTTCTTTATCACCGACCTGATCGAATTTATGGTCGGAGACGGCCGGCCGGTTGGCTACGTCGTTAGCGACAACGAAACCGAAACCATGGGCATCGACGACCAGGCCGCCCTGAAAAAGGCCCAGGCCTTGTTTAATAATGATCGGTCGGCGGCTATCGACGGCAAAACAACCGCTGAATGACGCCAACCCCAAACACTTAGGGTAAAATCGCAATGCGCAATCTCAACATTCTCGTCGTCGGTGGCTGCGGCTATATCGGCACGCACATGGTTAAGGCGCTTATCGAAGCCGGCCACCACCCCATTGTCCTGGACAACCTTTCCACCGGTCACCGTGATCTGCTGCCCGGCGGCGATCTGATCGAGGGCAGCATCGAGGACACGCCCCTGCTCGATCATATCTTCAGTGCGCACCGCATCGACGCCGTTATGCATTTCGCGGCCTTTACCGAGGTGGGAGAATCCGTCCTCGACCCCCTCAAGTATTACCGCAACAACTTTTCAGCCACCGCCAATCTGATAGCGGCCATGATCCGCCACGAGATCAAACGCTTTATTTTTTCCTCCTCCGCCGCGGTTTACGGTGAACCCGAATACACGCCCATCGATGAAGACCACCCCTTGAATCCCACCAGTCCCTACGGCGAAACCAAGCTGTGGGTGGAACGCATGCTGAAACGCTGCGATGCGGCCCATGGATTGAACCATATCAATTTGCGCTATTTCAATGCCGCCGGCGCCGATGAATCCGGCACCATCGGTGAGCGGCACCATCCGGAAAGCCACCTGATCCCCCTGATTATTCAAGCCGCCCAGGGAAAACGCGACCACATCAAGATCTTCGGAACCGACTACCCTACCCCGGACGGCACCTGTATTCGTGATTACATCCATGTCAACGATCTGGTTTCCGCCCATCTGCTGGCCATCGAAGCCTTGATGGATGGCGCCGGCAGCAGTCTTTACAACCTGGGCAACAGCCGGGGGCTGTCGGTGCGGGAAGTCATCGAAACCGTGCGGCGCGTCAGCGGGAAACCGGTTCCGGTCATCGAAGATCAAAGACGACCCGGCGACCCGGCCGTTCTGGTGGCCGGGTCCGACAAAATCAAATCGGAATTGAACTGGCAGCCCCGTTTCGAAAGTCTTGAAGAAATCGTAAAGACGGCCTGGAACTGGCATCAAAAATACTAAGAATTGAGATCGATCAACTTATTATGCCCCCTTCGTATACAACCTGTCTAGTCACCGGCGGCGCCGGATTCATCGGCACCAATTTTGTCCGCCACACGCTGAAGCTTCATCCCCGCTGGCGCATCGTCTGCCTGGATGCCCTCACTTACGCCGGCAATCCCGCCAACCTTGCCGATCTGCCCGCGCGCTATCCGGAACGCTACCGCTTCATCCACGGCAGCATCCTGGACGAGCAGGTCCTCCGGTCGATCTTCGAAGAAGAAGCCATCGCCGCGGTCATCCATTTTGCGGCCGAATCCCATGTGGACCGCTCCATCCACAAGCCCCAGGCCTTTATCGAAACCAACGTGAACGGCACCGCCAGGCTGCTGGCGGTCTGTCAGGAGACCTGGGAAACAAACGGAAAGCCGGACGATTTCCGCTTTCTGCACGTCTCCACCGATGAAGTTTACGGCACTTTGGGCGATGAGGGGTATTTTACGGAAACGTCACCCTATGCCCCCAACAGCCCCTATTCGGCTTCCAAGGCCGCTTCGGATCACCTTGTGCGGGCCTGGCATCACACCTACGGTTTCCCGGCCATCGTGACCAACTGTTCCAACAACTACGGCCCTTATCAATTCCCGGAAAAATTGATTCCGCTGATGATTCTCAACATTCGGGATGAACGCGAACTCCCGGTTTATGGCGACGGCACCAATATCCGGGACTGGCTTTACGTGATCGACCATTGCGAAGCGCTCCTCGCGGTTCTGGAAAAAGGCACAGTGGGCGAAACCTACCTGATCGGCGGCGGTGCCGAAAAACGCAACCTCGAGATTGTGGAACGGCTGTGCACCATTCTGGACCGCTGCCTGGAGCGCAACGAAAAGAACAGCAGCCGCAACCTCATCCGTTTTGTCAGCGACCGCCCCGGGCACGACTACCGCTATGCCATCGACGCCGCCAAAATTCACGAAAAACTTGGATGGCAGGCCCGATTCCGGTTTGAAGAAGCCATCGAAACCACCGTGAAATGGTACCTGGCGCATGAGGATTGGGTTGAACGGATCCGAAGCGGTGAATACCGGAACTGGCTGCGGACGAATTATGAAAACCGCCAGGACTGACAGGGAGATGATCAATAAATGAAAGGCATCATTCTGGCCGGCGGCAGTGCCACAAGGCTTTATCCGGTCTCGCTGGTGGTCAGCAAACAGCTGCTGCCGGTTTACGACAAGCCCATGATTTACTATCCGCTGTCCATCCTGATGCTGGCCGGCATCCGCGAGGTTCTCGTGATTTCGACCCCCCTCGACCTGCCCCGTTTTCGTGATCTTCTGAAAGACGGTCGCCAGTGGGGCCTGTCCTTTTCCTATGTCGAACAGCCCCGGCCGGAAGGCATCGCCCAGGCCTTCATCCTCGGACGCGAATTCATCGGCCGTGACAATGTGGCCCTGGTGCTGGGCGACAATATCTTTTATGGCCACGGGCTGCCGGAACAGCTGGAAAGGGCCGTGAAACGCCGGGAAGGCGCCAGTATATTCGGCTATTGGGTACGAGATCCGGAACGCTACGGGGTCATCAGTTTCGATCCGGAGGGCAAAATCATCGACATCGAGGAAAAGCCGGCGCACCCCAGATCGAACTGGGCGGTCACCGGCCTGTACTTCTATGACAACGAGGTGGTTGATATCGCCGGGCGGCTTAAGCCCTCCGGTCGCGGCGAGGTGGAAATCACGGATGTCAACACGGCCTATCTTGCCGAAGCGAAACTCTTTATCGAAAAAATCGGCCGCGGGGTGGCCTGGCTCGACACCGGCACCCACACCAGCCTGATGCAGGCTTCCAGCTTTATCGAAGTCATCGAACAGCGCCAGGGGCTCAAGGTGGCCTGTGTCGAAGAAATCGCTTACCGTAGGGGGTTTATCGGCGCTGGAGATCTGGAAGCACTGGCCGCGCCCCTGAAGAAAAGCGGATACGGGCAATACCTGCTGGACTTACTGAAAACCGAAGGACCGTAAGATGGACATCGAACCGACGGCAATTCGGGGGGTCTGGGTTATCCGGCCCAGATTGTTTGAGGACCCCCGCGGTTATTTCATGGAGACCTTTCAACGCCGGCGCTTCGAATCCGCCGGAATTCCGGGCGACTTCGTGCAGGACAATCTCTCCTATTCCACCCGCAACACCCTGCGGGGGCTGCATTTCCAGAACCCCCGGGGCCAGGCCAAGCTGGTCCAGGTGATACATGGGGAAATATTCGACGTGGCCGTGGATATCCGTGTGGGCTCGCCCACCCTGGGGCAATGGTTCGGCACCCGGCTTTCCGGCACCAATCACCGGCAGTTGCTCATCACCTCAGGAATGGCCCACGGTTTCTGTGTTCTCAGCGAAACGGCTTGCGTCGTTTACAAATGCACGGACTATTACGCCCCCGACCATGAAAGGGGCATTCTCTGGTCCGACCCGGATATCGGCATCGACTGGCCGATCGAAAACCCGCTCTTGTCCGCAAAAGACAAGACCTATCCCCTTCTCAAAGAGATCCCGCCCGGCGATCTCCCCGGATTGAAGTGACATGCGGATACTGATAACCGGTGCCCACGGACAATTGGGACACGATGTTGCGGCGACCGCCCGAAAACGAGGGTTTGTTATATCAGCCCTCTCCCGGGCCGAGCTGGACATCGTCAAGGCCGAAGCGGTCAGCCGGGCCATGGCCGGGTTTGAACCGGATCTACTCGTCAACTGCGCAGCCTACACGGCCGTGGATCGCGCGGAGGACGAACCGGAACTGGCCCTG
>JAERRP010000720.1 GCA_016735415.1 Desulfobacterales bacterium
CGGACATGGTTTGATACCGCTTGGCAGGATCTTTTTCGAGACTTTTTAAAAGGATCTCCTGAATCTGCGGGGCGATGGTCGGATTGTAATGACGTGGGGGCACCGGATCGGATTTAAGGCGGCGCCGCACCTTGGCGAGGCGTGTGGAACGTTCAAAGGGAAGGCGTCCGGTCAGCATTTCATAAAAAACCATGCCCAGGCTGTATATATCACTTCTTAAATCGTCGCGGCAGCCCAAAAGTTGTTCCGGTGCGATATAGAAGGGGGTGCCTTGAGGCTCCATGAAGTCTTCGGACAGCAAATCGGTGGCCGCTTTAATCCGGGCCAGGCCGAAATCGATGATTTTCAGATCGTCATCCGGCGTTACCATGATGTTTTCGGGTTTGATATCCAGATGGATCACATCCCGGCCATGGATGTAATCCAATCCCGCGGCAATCTGGAGGACAAATTGACGCACCGTTTCAAAGGATAGCGCGCGACTCCCGGAAAAGATGTCCCGCAAATCTTTTCCGGGGATATATTCGAGGACCAGGTATTGTCCGGAATGCATTTGGTTCAGAAACGCAACGATGCGGGGGTGATCCAACATCCTCCCGATACGCTCTTCATTCTGGAAGTGGTAATAAAGAAGGGGGTGATTTAAAATGTCGCCAAAGGGTCTCTTGATGCTGACGGTTTTATCCGTAAGCATATCCAGGGCCTTGTAAACCTGCCCCATGGCACCGGAATGGAGAACCTGGTCTATTTTGAAATTATCGATAACGTCGCCGGGTTCAAGGATATCCATCAAACATTATCCGTCGCAGGTGTAAAGCCATGTTGGCGATAGATGCGGATGGCCCGGGGGGATTTGAGAAAATTCAGGAAGTAACGGGCATTTTCGGGGTGCCGGCCGGTTTTAAGCGGGCAGGCGAAGTAGCGCACGTTGTCGCGCTGATCGAGGTCGGGACCGATTTCGACACCTTCCAGGGGCAGACCGCTCCGGCGGACGTGTTCGATCTCCGTGGCCCAGACCGGTCCTGCGTCGGCTCGTCCCTGCAGGAGACGCTCCGGGGTTTCGCGGTGGTGGACGGTGGTCGGAAGGGTTTCGCCGCGGCGCTGTTTGTCTTCCAGGATGCGTCGAATCAGGTCCTCACCGCCGGCCTGGCCGTACATCGCCAGAATGTGTTCGGCAATGTCTTCGTGTTCTAAGCTGGGCTGGGAGATCCGCAGGCCCTTCCGGGCGAGGTCGTGGACGCCTTTAATCCCCCGGGGGTTGCCGGCGCGCACCATCAGCGCAATCCGGTTGCGAAGATAGACGAAACAGGCGGCCTTATCGACGAGGCCGTTGTCCGCCAGGGTTGCGACGCCCTCTGACGATACGGAGGTGTAGACATCCGCCGGCGCGTCGATCAACTGTCCCCGGTAAATGGCACCGCCGGCCAGGATCTGGCGCAGCTCCATTTTGGGCGGCAGGATTTCGTAATAGATCGGGCCGATTTCGGGCTGGACTTTACGGAAGGCCGCGATCAACTCCGCCATGACCATGAACTGGTTGCCGGCCATGAAAATCACCAGTTCGGCTGCGGCCAAATCTTCCAGGCCGTGCAGGTCGTCGCCGCGTTCGTCGGGAATCAGCGGATATTGAAAGGATGGGCCGGGCATGAGTTGCCTTCTTTGGGCCAGGATTGACGCGTCAGACCTGTGCGGGTGGTCAGGGATCTGATTTCAATACGCTTGCCATACCCCTGTTCCATACTGAATCATCAGGAAGATGGCAATCACCAAAAGGGTGCGGCGCAGCCAGCGCCGGTAGGTATCGGTCCGGACCCGGCTCCGCAGGCGGGCCCCGGCCCACAGGC
Source organism: Desulfobacterales bacterium (assembly GCA_016735415.1). The sequence continues at coordinate 1,845 of JAERRP010000720.1, forward strand.
CGGCTAAGGCCAGCAGGGCGGCGGGCAGGGTCATCAGGATGATGCGGCCGGTTAAGAGACCGGCGGCGCCGAAGGTAAAGGCCTGGGCCAGTTTACCGGTCAGAAAGCAGAAGTTGAACACCTGCACCGTAACCAGCGGTGCCAGCCCCAACTCCAGGGCATAGATGATCAGGGCCGGGACGGCGGCATTGACGGTGCCGGCCAGAAAGCCGGCCAGGAGACCGAAAACCAGCATGGCCGGCAGGGGATGCGTGCGAATCCAGGGCATCCGCAGGCCGCGCTGCTGAATGCCGAGATAGAAAAGCAGAACGGCCGCCAGCAGCAATTTGTAGGGGGCCGGATCGCTGCCGATCAACAGGCGGGTGCCGCCTACGCTGCCGACCGCCACACAGAGCGCCAGGGGCCAGAAAGGGCCGATCGAAAACCGCCAGCGACCGCCCTCGGCAATGCTGGCAATATTGATGACCATGGTCGGGATCAACAGGATCAGCATGGCGCTGCGAACGTCGAACAGCATGGCGATCAATGGGGTGGCCAGCAGGGGGAAACCGAATCCCAGCAGACCGTGCACCCCGCCGCCGGCGATCAGAATCACACCGACGATCAGAATCTGTGGGGTCGTGAAGCCGTCGAATCCAAACATGGCCATCAGGGCACCATCAGGCCCGCGGCCAGCAGCAGACTGAAGACAAGCGCCAGCATAGCCGTCCGCCCCAACCCGTCGTTGAGGTCCCGGCCGGAAGCGATAAAGATCATTTTGACACCACGCCACGCCAGCGGCAGGCTGAGGAAGGGCAGCAGGATCCAGGCCCGGTAAGCGCCAATGAGAAAAGCGGCCAGCGGCACCAGATAGGACAGCCCCACCAGCAGTGTGTACGTCAGGCGGGTGTTGGAAGGGCCGATCATCACGGCCAGCGTGCGCTTGCCGGCGGTGCGGTCCGTATCGATGTCGCGCAGATTGTTCACCACCAGGATAGCGGCGATCAGCAAGCCGGGCGGCACGGACATGACCAGGGTCTGCCAGCCGATACCCATGGCCTGGACGTAATAGGTGCCGCCCACGGCTACCGGTCCGAAAAAGATAAAAACGCAGAGTTCTCCCAGCCCCCGTGAGGCCAGCGGAAAGGGCCCGCCGCTGTAGCCCAGCACACCGGCGACCGAAGCCGCGCCGATCAGCACGATGGGCCATCCCCCCACGACCATAAGATAAAACCCGATCAGGCCGGCGGCCGCCAGGGTGGCCAGCATGGCGCCCCGCACGGTTTCCGGGGCGATCAGGCCGGACTGTGTCACCCGGATGGGCCCGAGGCGTTCGGCGGTATCCACCCCGCTTTTGAAATCGAAATAATCGTTGGCCAGATTGACGGCGATCTGAAGCAGCAGCGCGGCCGGCAGGGTGCGGGGTCGAATCGCCAGCATCCAGGTGTTGAAGGAGGGTCTTTCAGCCAAGGGCGGGTGCCTCTGCCTCACTGCCCGGGGTGTTGCCGTAGATGATGGTCACGGTGTTGAACATGCGCCGTTGAAAAGCAACGTTTACCAGGCCGGTCTGGCGCATCAGCTGCGCCAGTTCTTCCGGCGTTTTGAAATCACGGGTGGACTGGGGAAGATAGCGGTACGCAAATCGGTCGCCGCTGATGAGACGCCCGGCCCATGGGATTACCCGGTGCATGTGAAAATTGATCAAGGGCATGAGAAGGTGATGATCCGGCGGCGCCGTGTCAAGACAGACGATGCGGGCGCCGGGTTTGGCAACCCGGCCCTGTTCGGCCAGGGCTTTACGGATATCGACCACGTTGCGGATCAGGTAGCCGGAGGTGACGGCATCAAAGGTGTCGTCCGGAAAGGGCAGGCGCAAAGCGTCGGCACAGCACCACTGCAGCGCTTGTCGCCAGGGTCCGGACCGGCCCTGCCGGAGCATTTCGAGCGTAAAGTCCGCCGCCGTGATCCGGAAAGACGGGTCGCGGCCGAAGGCTTTTTTGGCGATGCCGCCGGTACCGCAGCCGATATCGAGCAGCCGTCCGTCGGGAGGCAGGGCCGCCCGGCGTACGACTTCACGCTGCCAGCCCTGATCCTGGCCGAAGGTCATCAAATGGTTCATCAGGTCATAGCGGGCGGCAATGCGCGCGAACATCGAGCGGACCACGGTCGCCTTTTCATGCCGGGCCGGAAGCGTCACGAGGGCGGGCCTCCTTCGAGATGCCGGTGGCGGTTGATTCTTCTTTCAAGGCCGAAGACGACGAAATAGAGCAGCAGACCCAGCAGGCTCATGCCGAGAATGCCGGCATACATCTGGGGGTAAAGCAGGACCTGATAGGTTTCCACCACGATGTAGTAACCCAGGCCGTAGGTTGTCAAAGACTGTTCGGCAATGAAGAGGACGGCCACGGCCGTCCCGATGGAAACCCGCAGGGCCGTCAACACGGCCGGCAGCGAGGCCGGCAGGTAGACATAGCGGAACAGGGCGCGCCGTCCGGCGCCGAAATCGCCATCAGGGGCGCTGCCGGGGTTGGTCACCAGGCGGGTCTGCCGATTGGTTCCCCCGTTAAGGACCAGGATGCGATCGCCCATGCGGACGTCCTCTTCGATCCGGTGGGTTACGATTACGGTCGTGAGGCCGGACTCCCGTTTGAGCATCAGGATAAGATGCTGAAGGCGTTCACTGGTGGGGGCGTCCAGGGCTGAAAAAGGTTCATCCATCAGTAGAACATCGGGATCGAGCGTCATGGTGCGGGCAATGGCCGTGCGTTGACGCTGACCCCGGGACAGTTGACCCGGAAAAAAGTCATGCAGGCTGTCGAGACCCAGTCGCTGGAGCCAGGATTTCACTTTCTGGAGGCCAAGACCGGCGTCGATTTCAAAATCGCGGGGGGTATGTTTGCCGTCCGGACCGTAAAAGCGGCGAATTTTCAATCCCAGGGCCGCATTTTCCGTCACCGTGGCCCACGGCAGCAGGCCGTGATCCTGGAGAATCAGACCGGTTTGGGGGCGTGGCCGCTCCAGCGGCCGGCCGTCGATGCGGATGCCGCCCAGGCCGGGCCGGTACAGGCCGGCCAGGAGATAAAGCAGGCTGGTTTTGCCGCAGCCCGAAGGACCGATCACGGCCAGAATTTCGCCCCGGGAGATGTTCAGGCTGAAATCGCGAAACAGGGGCGACTGATCGCGATAGGCAAAGGTGATGGCACGTAAGTCAATCATGGGTGTATGAAACCGGTATCAGGGTTGGCCTGAAGGGGCCGGGCCAATGAAGCGATCGGTTACCGAGCCGCGGTAGGGCAGGGGCGCGGCCAGCAAGCGGCGTGATTGCATCCAGTCCATCGCATCCTGCCACTGGGCTTCGGTGGGGACCCGATCGCGTACAAAGGGCGGAATGCGAAAGCTGGATCGGACGTTGGGCGGGACTCTGATTTTATCCAGCATCAGCGTGTGCTGGGATTGAGGATCGGCGTTGATCGTGTCGACCGCACGGTTCCATCCGGCCATAAAACGTCGGATCTGTTCGGGCTTTTCTTCGATGGCCGCCACTGCAAAGGTAAGAATGCTAAGGCTGTAATCAGCCACGAGCGTATCGTCGGCAACCAGAACGGCCCCGGCCTGGATGGCGCTCATGGCAAGCGGGTCGGGCAGGGTGGCCGCGGCCAGACGCCCCTGGATCAAGAGCTGATAGCGCTCCGGGATGGCCGGCACCGACTGTTTGCGAATCTGGCGGGGGATGAGTCCCGCGTTTTCCAACAGGACGGTTAAACCGAGGTACGAAATCAGGCGACGGCTGAAATGGCGCATAGGGCTGAAGTGATTCGGTGCCATCAGGTGTTATTAAAAAAAGGCCGCGGCAGTTCGACCACCATTGGGAAAACGGGACTGATATCCGGCCCGACGGCACTTACCCCGTCCGTGTTTTCCGTAATCGAGACGATCGCCCGGTAGGAAAAGCTTACAACGTTGCGGGATATGGGATAAAACACCTGAAAGTGATCACCGCTGACGGCCAGAAGCTTGACATTTTGAATTTCGGCCGGGTTGCCGTAAGTAATGCCGACCATGCGGCCTTCGTACATTCTGAGACGTTCCTCCAGGGATGCCGCGGGTCGGTAGTCATTCGGTTGGGCCGGGAGGGAATCGGAAGATTCCGGTTCATTGGCACCCGCCTGGTCCTCGGGGGGGTATTCGATGTAATCGAAGGCCCCGGCGTGTTCCTCGAGATCGGCATCATCCAACTCCTCGACTTCAATTTCCGCTTCTTCCTCCTGTTGACGCCTGAGGGCCTCGGCTTTTTCCTCTTCCTCCTGCTGGCGTCTGAGGGCCTCGGCCTTCTCCTCTTCCTCCTGCTGGCGTTTAAGGACTTCGGCCTTCTCTAACTCCTCTTTCTGGCGTCTGAGGATATCCGCGCGTTTTTGAGCTTTTTTGCGGTGTTCTTCTTCAAGGCGTTGTTTTTCTTCCTCAGCCTGGCGACGCGCTTGGGCTTCCAGGCGCTCCTGCTCCTCTTTCTCAAGGCGAAGCGCTTCGGCTTTCTTTTCCTCTTCGATACGGCGTTGTTCAGCCTCGCGGCGTTCTTTTTCTTCCTGTTCGCGTTTGAGGGCCTCGGCCTTTTCCTGTTCTTCGATATGCTGCCGGAGGGCTTCGGCTTTTTCAAGTTCGTCGTAATAACGTGAGAAATTGATGCCACACTGTAAACATTCTTCCGCCAGAAAGTTGTTGGCATGGCCGCAGTTGGGACAGGTGATGGTTTTTACTTTCATTTCCCAGCAGTCCTTTCGCCTGGTATGATCGCCGATTGCTCAGGAATTGTTGAAAAGGCCGTTGTGGGGACGGCGTTTGATCGGTGACGGATTGCAATTCGCAGTTGCGATTGATTTATCCCGCCTGATGTCGGGATTTTTAATCTTGTCAAGCGATCTCTTGGTCCGTTCTCTGGTTTACGAAACCACCATGGATGTGCAACGTACAGTGATCCTAAAAAAAAATCAGTTTTGTGTCAATTGAAAAACCCGGCCGATCGGCTGGTCCAAGGCGTATTTGGCCGGCACTGAAAGTTGACAGCGGGTCTTCATCTTTCTATATCATACGAGATCGAAGATTGTGGATCAACACGAATTACAGGAACAGGCTCATCGAACGATGCGTGAACCACATCATAAAATTGAAGATCGGAAAGCCGGACTCAAAGCTGCCGCGCGCGATCGGCTCGATCGTTTTGTTCTGGAAGGCGGCCAGGCCAGGGGCGCTTTTGTCAGTGGCACCTCCCTGGTACAGAAAATGCGCCAACGCCACCAGCTCGGGATCCTCGAAACGCTGGTGCTGGGGCATGCGTATCTGGGTGCATTGCTGATGGCGGCCTCGATGAAGGGCGAAGAACGGGTTGCATTGCAAATTGATTGTTCCGGACCTATTAAAGGTCTGCTGGTAGAGGCCAACGCGAGGATGGAGGTGCGGGGTTATCTCAAGAATGTGCCGATCCCAATTGACAAGCCCCTGGAGGATTTTAACCTGGCACCGTTCTTCGGGGCCGGGTTGCTTCGCGTCACCCGCTACTTGCGGGATGCCAAACAGCCCATCATCGGGACGGTCGAACTGAAACACGGCAATCTGGCCGAGGACCTGACCTTTTACTACCTTATTTCGGAACAGATCCACACGGCTTTCAATCTGAGTGTGCAGTTCGATCGTCAGGGCCGGGTGCAAGGGGCCGGTGGCTTCTTTGTCCAGCGGATGCCGGGTTGTCAAGAGCGCACGGTCGCACGGCTCGAACAGGCCTTTAAAACACTGCCGCCCCTGGGAAAGGCCCTGGCGCAAGGGCGGGAACCGCACGGGTTGATACAGGATGGTTTCGCTGCCCTGTCGCCGGTCGTCAAGGACAGCCGCAGGGTCGACTTCTTCTGTCCCTGCAACCGCAAGCGGTTTCAGCGTTTGCTATCAATACTGCCGGCCGGTGATTTCGAGGATTTGAAGACGCAAGGCCCTTTTCCGGTCGAACTGCGCTGTAACTACTGCAACCAGATATACACCTTTACGAAGGAGCAGTTGTCTTCGATTAAAGAGCGTTAGAACGGCGGCGCACGTACGCCCGCGTTATCCGGCGGTCAACGGCGGTGGCGGACGGACGCGAACCGATTCCCTCCGGCCTGATGCCGGCCGGTCCGGGGGCAACACGGCGGGCCGGTGCACATTGTGGGGCGGTCAGTTAATTCCCTTGCTGATCAAAACCCCGATACAGGTAACCAGGTAAGTGGCGACGATGATGATCATCCACTCTTTAAAGCTCAACTCGTCCACAAACCGTTTCATTTTAGTTTTAAGGTAGGATTGGAAGTTTTTTTTATCGATGACTTCTTCCGCCTTTTTGAGTCCGGCCTCCAGTCGGGAAAGTCGTTGTTCGATGTCTTGAATCATCGTGATGCTCCTGTTTTAGTTGGGCACGGTCGGGGGCACCGCATCTGCTCTACCACCGTCGGTGCGGGCATATTTTTACAAAACGCGGTTGCGCAGTCCGCATCTGTTGGGGTGGTTTCCGGGCGATAAATTAGTTTAAGTTATTGAAATAAAAAAGAAAAATAAAACAATTGGCCCCACTCAGGGCGTGTCCCCGTCTATACTCAAGAATCGGGAAAGTGTCAATGCAGCCCTAAGTATTATCGCGGTCATCCGCGGAGATCCGGAATCTTATGGCCCGCCAAGGACAATTTTTTAGCGATGGCCCCTAAATTCACACCTGGTATCGATTACAAATTCAAACCCGGGAAACGACCGGCCCGGCCGTTTCTTTACAGGGGTGATCGTCTCCTGGTGAAGATTATAAACGGGGCGCCGGCGCCGATCGCCGAGGCCGATCTGGCCCCCCTGGATATCGCCAACGGAAAACGTCTGGCATTGGGACGGATTGGTCGGGAAGCCTGTTGGGCGCACCATTTCAAGGACGAATGGCGGCCACCTTCCGGCTGGCAATTTGAAGGCTTGCGCAGCCTGTTCGGTCGCATGGACGAGGCCTCCCTGGAAGCGGCCGGGTACGGACTCCAGATCCTGAAATGGGCGGAGGCCCATCGTTTTTGCGGTCAGTGCGGCGCCTTGACGACCTTTCGGGACGGTGAAAGGGCGCTGCAATGCACCGGCTGCGCTCAAACCCTTTTTCCCCAGATTTCCCCTGCCGTGATCGTGGCCGTAACGTCGCAAGGGCGCCTGCTGCTGGCACGCTCCGGACGTTTTGCAGGCCGCATGTTCAGCGTCATTGCCGGATATGTGGAGCCGGGTGAAACCCTGGAAGAATGCGTGCGGCGGGAGGTGCGCGAGGAGGTTGGTCTGGAGATCGGTAACATCCGGTATTTTGGAAGCCAGCCCTGGCCTTTCAGCGGATCACTGATGGTTGCGTTCACGGCCACGCATACCGGCGGCGTGATTGCGGTGGATCACAGGGAAATCCTTGAGGCCGGTTGGTTCACGGCCGACAACCTGCCGGAAATTCCCGGCAGGATCAGTATCGCCCGACGACTGATCGACGGGTACCTCGACCATCATGGGTGAGTGCGGATTTGGCCACACAGTAGGCGCTCCAGCCCGGGATGGCCTTCAGCGCCGCCCCGGAACTGATGTTCACAATGCGCCCGCAGGTATGGCGCCTCCGATACCCCGGGAGGCCCCGGTTACGATCACGACACGGGTTTCCGGCACGACCATCAACCTCCCTTCGTTATCGGCTGGATGCGGCCGGTTTGAAATGGGAAGGTCCCCCGGGCGCGGTCCCTGAAAAAACGCCTGAGCGTTTCCTCGATCACCTTGAACGCCATTTGATCCCAGGGGATGGCTTTTTCTTCGAAAAGGCGGATCTCCTGGCTTTCCGCTCCGGGTTTGAAATCAGCGGAGGTCATCGAAGCCCGAAACATCAGGTAAAGCTGGTGAACGAATGTTAGATCGAAAAGACAATAGGGATCCAGGTGGTTTACACGCGCCCCGGCCTCTTCCCAGGTTTCACGACGCGCCCCCTCGGCCGCGGTTTCACCATTTTCGAGATAGCCGGCCGGCAGGGTCCATAAGCCGACCCGCGGCGCGATGGCACGGCGGCACAAGAGGATGCGGTCCTGCCATTCAGGTATCACGCCCACCACCAGCTTGGGGTTCTGGTAATGGATCTGGTGGCAGGCGGAGCAGACGTGACGGGGACGATCGTCTCCCCGGGGGATCTGTCGATTAACTTTGGCGCCGCAGTTCGGGCAGAAGTTCATAGTGGACCGGATGCTTGTTTCGCATCACCCTGTTCAAGAAACAGCGACTTTAGCACAGGTCTCCGGGATTGCCAATGCGAGAACCGGGACAATACGGCCAACGGAACTGTTTGCATTCTGACCGGGTCCAATTACTATCAAACATCGACAGCCGAAGCGTCGGAATCGGTGAAGATCGGATCGACATGCACGCGACCGGCTGAACGTGGCCGGTACCGGCCGCCAGGTGGCCGGGGACGGGCGGTATCCCTATCAACTGGAAGGAGAGTGCCAACATGAAACTGCTTGTCTGTGGAAAAGGTGGCTGCGGCAAAAGCACCATGGCCGTGCTGATAAGCCGCACTTTTGCCCGTATGGGCCGCCGGGGTCTGTTGATTGATGCCGACGAGTCCAATGCAGGGCTGCACCGCCTGGCCGGAACCGCACGGGCCGCGACGTTGCTGGAGACCCTGGGCGGACGGAACGGCCTGCGCCAAAGGAAACAGAACCCGCTTGCGGCCGCCGCCTGCGACTTTTTTTACGATCAACAGTTTACCCTGGACGATATCCCGGAGGCCTGCACACCCGGCGTCGAAGGTGTGCGCCTGTTGAAAATCGGTAAAATCAAACATTTCGGAGAGGGTTGTGCCTGCCCGATGGGGGGTATTCTGAGGCCGCTGCTTTCCAATCTGCAGGCCGGTGCCAATGACCGCATCGTGATCGACACGGCCGCGGGCGTGGAGCATTTTGGCCGCGGGGTCGATCGTCATGCGGACCGCATTCTGGGCATCATCGACCCCACCTTCGAATCGTTCAAACTCGCCAAGAAGCTGATGGCCCTGGCCGAAGGTTCGGGCACGGCGGTCGCTTTTTTTCTAAACAAGGCCGACGAGCGAATGCGGGCCGGGCTCAGCAGTTTCATCGACCCCACGGTCATCATCGGTGAAATCCCTATGCGGGACGAACTGTTCGCCGCGGGGCTGGAGGGGCACCCCATCCGGTTCGAAGCGCCGGAAGTGGAGCGGCTCTGCCGCCGGTTGGAAATGCCGGACTAACCCACCGATCGATCCGTCCGGCCGCGAGGTGATGGCATCCCCGAACGGCCCCGCGGCGGATCGTCCGTTTGTCATGGATAAGATAACCCATCATCGGCAACCAGCGCCTGCCCCCGCGTCCGCTCCGGCCCTGTTCCGCCTGGAACGGGCCATCTTGCGCGTCGAGCATCGGCGACTCCTGCCCGGGACGACCTGGACTCTCCGCAGGGGGCAGAACTGGGTGATCATGGGCAACCACAAGAAACAGCCGCAGGCCGGTCCCGCCCGGGCCATGGTCAAACAACCGACCCTGCTGGTTCTGGACGAACCCTGTCAGGGGCTGGACCCGCACAACCGCATGCGGCTGCTCGACATGCTGGCCGCCATCGTGACCACAGGTCCCACCCAGTTGATCTACGTTTCGCACCGGCTGGATGAAATTCCGGTCAGCACGACCCACGAATTGCACCTGGGCGGGGATGGGAACTGCGGAATCCGCTCCCGATAGGCGCCTTGCCCGGCGGGCGCCTCAACGCTGAAAATTGATAATTTATTTTTGCGCGAACCCTAAAACGGCCAGAAATTCTGATCGGACCACACTTTTTGGGTCAGTTCAGTCTCCAGATCGGCCAGAAAGCTCAAATGCGACTGTTCCCACTGGGACAGCCATTCGTAGAGGGCCTTTTCCGCAGGATCGGTCGCCTCCGCCGCCCGGTCCCCGTAAAGCTTGACGGCGTTTTTTTCCATGGCCACGGCGGCGGTCACGGCGGCCGCCTCAAAATCGGCGGCCTGCATGGCTTTGACCAGGTCCTGCGTCAGGATCTGACCGAT
>JAERRP010000567.1 GCA_016735415.1 Desulfobacterales bacterium
ATTGGGCGACGCTGAAAGGTAAGCCTGCCGCACCCGGGTCATGAACGCGGTTAAGAATGAAATCACGGCACCCGTACATAATATGCCCAAGATTCGTTTATCGATGACGGCTTGCGCTTGTCTTCAATCGATACAAGCGATCGGGGAATCAGTCCGAAACAAGTTCAAAATATTGTTCGTTGACTTCGGTACCCCATTGAACCCCGCGCTGCTGGCGAACGAGTTTAAAACCGACCGATTCATACAGACGCCGGGCCGCATCCAGCCCTCCGAAAGTCCATAGGAAGATCTTGCGGTAATGGTTGCCCCGGCAGAAATGCAGGGCCTTCTCGAGGAGCTGTCTTCCGGCCCCCGCGCCCTGCAGGTCATCGGATACGATGAACCATCTCAGATGTGCACCTTCGCTGTGGGCCTGGAGACCGTCGATCACGATCGACCCCTCAACCCGGCCGTTCACGACGGCCGTCCAGATACCGTCACGGTTTTCATCGTAATATTGGAGAAACGCTGCAATTTCAGTGGCCACTTTGGCTTCGAAAAAACGACCGAAGCCCCAGTGCTCATGATAATAGGTGCCGTGGAGTTCAGTGATACGGCCGATGCTGCCGGGGATGTAGCCCTTTTCGATGGCCATTGGCAGTGTCGGCCTCATTCTCTTTCCCTGTGCTTCCTAATCGACGGGTCCATTTAGCCTAATTCGCCAGACAGCTGCGCCGAATAATCTCGTCCTGCATGGCCGGCATGAGATCGGCGTAAAAGGCCATCTCCGGTCGGGGTTTGAGGGATTCCGGATTTTGGCACCATCGACATCGCAAGGGACAGCCTTTGAAAAAAACCGTGGTGCGAATACCGGGCCCGTCGTGAAGTGAAAAGCGCTGCAGATCGAAGATGAGGCCGTCATCGGATGCTTGCGAAGGCATGCTGTCCACCTGAATGGGGCTGATCGATTCCGGACCCAACCTAACAAAGTTCGGGAATGGTTTCAAATACTGGGTCCTCCGGACGCGAACCCTTCATGTGTTTCCGTTCACCAGATAGCATCGAGCATGGCCGCCAGCCGTCCTTTAGCGGCCATCAGTCGATCGTAAGAGCCCTCTTCCGCCACCTGTCCATTTTCGATGATAACGACGCGGTCCATGGCGGCCAGCCCCACGGGCCGGTGGGTAATGAGCAGCAGGCTACGGCCGGCGGTCAGGGTCTGAATGGTGGCGATCAATTCACGTTCGTTGGCCGCATCGAGGCCTTCGGTGGGCTCGTCCAGGATCCAGACCGGCGCGTCGCGCAGCACGGCCTGGGCCACGGCCAGGCGGCGGGCTTCACCGCCTGAGATAAGTTGACCGAGTTCACCCGTCCAGGTGTCCAGGCCCCGGGGGAGACCGGCGACAAATGCTTGCAGGCGTGCTTTTCCCAGGGCCTCCCAGAGTTCTTTTTCTTCGGCTTCCGGTTTGGCCCAAAGCAGGTTTTCGCGGATGCTGGTGTTGAACAGGTGCGACTGCTGGGAAACCACCGCCAGGGTTTGTCGCAGCTGTGTTTCCGGCCACTTCCCTAAGTCGACATGGCCGATTTGAATGCTTCCCTCCTCGGGGTCCCAGAAACGGCAAAGCAGGTTGACCAGCGTGGATTTGCCGGACCCGGTGGCGCCCATGATGGCCACATGTTCGGCCGGGGCGATGTGCAGATCGAATCCTGCCAGAACCAGCGCATCCTCCGGCCGGTAGCGGAAGGTCACGTTTTTGAAAGCGTTACCCGTGCCTTCCGGATTAATGGGGGCGGATGCAAAAGTTATCGTCGGCGGTCGGCGCACGATATCATTCAGCCGGCGGGCGGCCTGGCGGGTTTGTCCCAGGTACTGGTAGGCGGCGGACAGGGGCATGACGGCTTCAAAGGCCGCCAGGGTGGCAAAAGTCATCAGGGCCAGGAGGGCGCCGTCCAGCGTCCGGGAGGCCACCAGGGCCGCGCCGATATAGAGGACGGACCACAGGGCCCCCCCGGCCAGCATGGTGGTGGCCGCGGCAGCAAGCGCGTTGATGCGGCTCATCCGGGCCTGACCCGCGATCAAGGTCTGGTGCGCGGACCAGATCCGGTCGATCTGGCGTTGGCCGGCACTGAAAACGAGAATATCGGCCATGCCCTGCAGCCCCTCCACCAGATGGGTGCGCAGGCGGGCCGTCTGGCGCGAAAGGTC
>JAERRP010000323.1 GCA_016735415.1 Desulfobacterales bacterium
ACGGCCTCGCCGGCACCATCCGGGTTTTCGGCCGCATGATCCGATTCAGCCACACGGTTTTCGCCCTGCCGTTTGCCCTAGCCGCCGTGGTGCTGGCCAACCGGACCCACCCCGTCACAGCCTCCCAGCTGTTCTGGATTCTGGTGGCCATGGTGGGGGCCCGCTCGGCCGCCATGGGTTTCAACCGCATCGTGGATGCCCGCTACGACCGCGACAACCCGCGCACGGCCGACCGCGAAATTCCTTCCGGCCGTTTGAGCGTGCGGGCGGCCATCGTGTTCGTCGTGGTTTTCTCAGTTCTCTTCGTGCTGGCGGCCGCCATGCTGAGCCGCCTCTGCCTGATCCTGGCACTGCCGGTCCTGGCCGTCCTTTTCGTCTATTCCTACACCAAACGCTTCACGACCCTCTCGCATCTTTATCTGGGGTTCGCCATTGCCCTGGCCCCGCTGGGGGCCTGGATCGCCGTGACCGGAAGCTTCGACTGGCCGGTAACGATCCTGTGCCTGGCCCTGTTGACCTATATCGCAGGCTTTGACATCCTGTACGCCTGTCAGGACACGGATTTTGACCGCCGGGCCGGTCTGTTCTCGATACCGGCTCGCTGGGGGCCGACCGTGGCCTTCCACATTGCGGCGCTGCTGCACCTGTCGGCCTTCGGTTTTTTTTTCCTGATCCACCTTGTTTTCAACATGGGGGCGGTATACCTTGCGGCCGTCATCCTGATCGGCAGCCTGCTGGTGTTCGAACACCGTCTGGTGCGCCCCGGCGACCTGCAGCGGATCCAGCTGGCCTTTTTCAATGTCAACAGCCTGATTGCTGTGATTCTGTTCGTCGGCATCATGGTTGATGTTCTGGTTTATAGCTATCCCTGAACAGCCGCTAAACCCGGATGCAATCGCATCGACTGATCCACACCCAAACCGCCGTTTGGCCGGCGGGCCTGAGTTTAAAAAAGGGGGGCGAACATGAAACGTCGTATCGTCGTGGGCGTAACCGGTGCTTCCGGCACCGTCTACGCCATGAATCTGCTGCGGGCCCTGATTCGTCAGCCGCTGGAAGTCCATTTGATTCTGACCGCCGACGGCCGCAAGGTGGCGGCCCACGAAATCGGCCAGGAAGGCCGGATAGTCGATATTCTCGAGAAACATTTCGGGGCCGTGCGACATCCCGAAGCCCGCCTGGTGGAGCACGACCCGGACAATTACTTCGCGGCCCCGGCCAGCGGATCATTTCGTCATGACGGCATGGTCGTCTTGCCCTGTTCCATGAAAACCCTGGCGGCCGTGGCCTCCGGCCTGGCCGGCAACCTGCTGACACGGGCGGCCGACATCTGCCTCAAGGAGCGCCGCCCGTTGGTGCTGGTTCCCCGGGAAACGCCGCTGAGCCGCCTCCACCTCGAAAACATGCTGCGTGTTACCGAAGCCGGCGGCATCATCCTGCCGCCCTCGCCCGGTTTTTACCATCGCCCGTCCACGCTGGAGGATCTGGTAAATTTCGTGGTGGCCCGTGTGATGGATCAAATCGGCATCAACCACGACCTGCTGCATGAGTGGGGGGCGAATGATCCGACCGACGTCATCGTTTAAAAACCTGGGGGAATTTATCGCGGCGCTCGAGCGGGCCGATGAACTGAAGCGGATTCACCGGACGGTTTCCGCCCATCTGGAGATCAGCCGGATGACGGATGCCGAATCCAAAAGCCCCCAGGGCGGCCGGGCTCTTTTTTTCGAAAAGGTGGCGGGATCACCCTATCCGGCCGCCACCAATCTCTTCGGCAGCCCCCGGCGCATCGGGATGGCCCTCGGGGTCGCCCACCTGGACCAGCTGGGTGAACGCGTGCGCAGCCTGATGGAGATCACCCCACCCGGCAGCTTGCGCGACATGCTGGGGCTGCTGCCCACGGCCTTATCGGTGACGCGCTTTTTCCCGCGGCGTTTCCGGGGGACAACCCCACCCTGCCAGGAAGTGGTCCGGCAGGGGGATGACGTAGACCTGGACCGGCTGCCGGTGCTGCACTGCTGGCCCAAGGATGCCGGAGCGTTCGTGACCCTGCCGCTGGTTTTCACCCGCAGCCTCAAAACCGGGGCTCGTAACGTCGGCATGTACCGCCTCCAGGTTTTCGACCGCAACACCACCGGGATGCACTGGCACATCCACAAGGACGGCTCGAATTACTACAAAGAATCCCGGCGGGCCGGGCGTCGCATGCCTGTAGCCGTGGCCATCGGGGCCGATCCGGCCACGATCTACGCGGCCACGGCCCCGCTGCCGCGCAATCTGGACGAAATGATGCTGGCCGGGTTCATCCGCAACCGGCCCGTTGCCATGACACGCTGCCTCACGGTAGACATGGCGGTACCGGCCGAAGCCGAATTCGTGCTGGAAGGCTATGTGGAACCGGATGAACTGAGGCGCGAGGGGCCGTTCGGGGATCATACCGGCTACTACTCCCTGGCGGACGACTACCCCGTCTTTCACGTCACCGCCATCACCCACCGGCGCCGGCCGATCTACTGCGCCACCCTGGTGGGCCGGCCGCCCATGGAGGACTGCTACCTGGCCAAGGCCACCGAACGCCTTTTTCGGCCACTGCTGCAGGCCGCCTTTCCTGAAATCGAAGATTACTGGCTTCCCTGGGAAGGCGTCTTTCACAACATCGTGGTGGTGGCCATCGACAAGGCCTACCCCCTCCACGCCCAGCAGATCATGTCCGGCCTCTGGGGCCAGGGTCAGATGAGTTTCTGTAAAATCATCGTGGTGGTAGACCGTGATGTGAACCCCCAGGACCCGGCCCGGGTCATCGAAAAGCTTTTGACCCAGCTGGATGTCAGTGCCGATCTGACCCAGACCCGGGGCGTTCTGGACGTGCTCGATCATTCCTCGCCCACCCCGGTTTACGGCAGCAAACTCGGGGTGGACCTGACCGATAGGGTAAAGGGCGAAGTCCCGCGTCGTAAGTTTAAAGAAAAAACGGAGAGAACACCCCTCTCGCCGGCTGCACTCGAACGGCAGGTGCAAACCAAAGTCCCCGGCGTGGCCGGTCTGCGGCTGTTCCCCGAAGACAATATCCCCACCGGCGGAAACGCAGCCCGCATCCTGATGGTCAACGTGGAGAAACCCGGCGACCGGGCGGGAAGGGACTATGCCCGCCAACTGCTGGACCTCGAGGCCCTGACCGCCTTCAGAGTAATCCTGCTCTATGACACGGGCATCGACCTCAATGACAATTCGCTGGTTCTGTGGAAGCTGTTCAACA
>JAERRP010000047.1 GCA_016735415.1 Desulfobacterales bacterium
GTGCGGATAAACAATACCAATGACGATCTGCGAAATACCGTTCCGCCCGTTTGGCATCAAAATAAAACTGGACCGCAAAATCAAATCTCAAAGCCAGAGGAGGCTTGTCATGCGAAAATCACTGACGGTGCAACGCGTTACACTCGCAACGGGACCCAGGAAAAGCTGGTAAACGGGAAACACTCCTGAAAGGCAGCCGTTCCTCCGTGCGCATCCGTGGCAAACATATCCGGGGGCGCTTTCCTGACAGAAACGGCAGGACGCAAGAATTCATTCGAGCACGCAAATGCTGGTGGCGGAACCTCCCGTTGCCGAACCCAAAATTGGAATAGGGACTATTGATTGTGGCCAATCTTCTCCACGTATACCGAAATACACCACTGGGCCGTGAAACTTTGATGCAATCACTCTATTTTTGCAAAACACTGGATCTCGGTTTAACCATTTATATCCCGGACGCCGTTAGTTTCATGATGTATTTCCACCACGATGCTGTTCAGGTTGATTTAGACAGATCTTATCTCTCGGAGCCCGAGACAGCAAAGGAGCGGGTTCGATCACTGGCGGCGAAAGCGGGTATCAAGCCTGAATTCCTGGCCCCCAAAAACAGGACGACAAGCGATCTGCCTGATGTTCCGACGCATTTCCAGTATATGTGCTGCCCCCGCAGCATCAGTGATCTGTCATCAAAAATCGGCTTTGGATATATCGGCCCAAAGGTGAGGCGCATTGTCAAGTCGGCGCGGTTTCCCGTGCTGATGACATCACCGGTGTTCAAGGCCTGGAAGAGTGTGGCCGTTTTGTTCGGCGGATCCGACGGGGCCTGTGAGGCACTTGAAACCGGGATACGGATCGCCAGACGCTCAGGATTTCCGCTGGACCTATTCGTTCAAATGGAGCGGGAGGAGTTGTATTACACGAAGCGCATCCGTGAATCGGGGCTGGAAAAAGATCTGAATGCAATGGTGCGTCATTGGCTCCGGTTCGAAAAAGGCGAGTTTGCCAGCAACCTTTATGCTTTGCCCCATGATGCGATCGTGCTGGCCAGTGCCTATGGTCACGGGCTGATTAAACAGGTTCTTTTCGGAAGTAAGCTGGAAACCGCACAGGCGACCCTCACCAACAACATCCTGGTCAGTGTCCCCCTGTACATCGCCAGCTGGACATAACGAAAAGCGAGAAGAACAGCGTTATGACAAACGCCGATCCCGAAATGCCCTCCCTGTTATTCGACACCCCCGGGTCATGGGAAAGGAGCTCATAGGCATCCAATAATGGAACTGAAAACGGCTGCTAAAATCCTTTTTGTGGTCATCGTGCTGGTGCCTTCGCATCCAGGTGTATCTCTGTCAGAAACGGATAGGGACATTCAGGAAATGCAGACGATTACGGATTTTTCGTATCATGCGGATTCGGGTGATTCCCTGGAAACAGCACGTGCACTGACTCTTTTTGGCGCTAAATATAAGGCTGTTTTATGGTCAGCCGAACATCTGGCCGGAAGGGAATTGCTGCAAGATTATGGAGACAAGCAAAGGGAGGTCTTCTGCCTCGTGGCAGATGAACTGCAATCCCGCATTATTGATGAATCGTTCTCTAAAAAGAACAGCACTTATACGATCAAGATTAAAATCGCCGTTTCACTGAGGGACTTTGTCAGAGCTGAGATCAGGAATCCTGCATTGAAATCGATGCGGTTGATCAGTTGGATTGAACAGCCGGATAGAGGCCGACAATTTTTCGAACAGCATATGGCAAATCAACCGTTGAATAAAACCGTATCGGGCTTGAATATCCTTAAAATGGTATTTGCAATCCAATCTTACGTGCGATCGGCTCCTCCAATCATGCATAGGTTCTTCCTCCGTTCTGCCCGATAAGGGGTCTTGAAAGCGCGTTTTACCGAACATGGCACCGTTCCGGTCGTAGGCTTCCCAGATACCGTCCGTGCCCACGGCAATCACCTGACCGGGCCGCAGCCCGTTACGGGTGACGATTGGATAAACAGCGGTTTCGTCGATCCCCAGGGCCAGGCCATCTCCCTGCAGTTCCTCGAAACGATCCCGCCCCGGGTCGTAGAGCAGGGCCGGTTCGTGGCCGGCCCGCACCCATTCGAAGTGCTTGCGGGCCAGTTCGACGGTGAGAAAAAAAGGGTCATGAAATGGCCGCTGGTGCTGTCTTGGGATTCCATTGGGATTATCGCCTTTGCTTTACTGGCAACAGGATATTGACCTCTCCGGATGTTGTCAAGAATGCGGACCGCAAGGATCGGTGCGCTGCGTCGGAAGCGCCGGCGTTAACCCCGCCTGACGGCCTTGTGCTCACAGCGCATCCCCGACCGGCAGGCGGCCGATGCGATCATTGGTGAGGGTGCCCAGGTAGATGAAACCGTCATGTTCCTGCACCGAGGTTACGCTTTGCAGATGGTCGCCGTCGGTATCATGGAGACTCCGGACGATCCGCCCCGCTTCGTCCATGGCCAGCACGAGCCCGTATGCGCGGGGTTTGGGCAGCAGATCCCGGGGCAGGCGGGCCATCAGGTTTTTGGCCCAGGGGTAAGGGTGCAGAAGATCCAGCAGGTCTTTACGGACGGTCATCAGGGCCACCCAGAAAATACCCCGGCGGTTTCCGGAAATCCCGTCCGGAAAACCCGGCAGGTTATCGGCCCAGATCTCGTGCTGTCCCCGGCGGGGCCCCTTCAGCCAGTAGCGCACGATGCGATAGCGAAACGTTTCGCACACCAGCACGAAATCTTCTGCGCTGGAAAGCGCCACCCCGTTGGCAAAGTAAAGATCTTTGAGAAGCACTTCGGTTCGCCCGCTTTGAGGATCAAAACGGATCAGCCGGCCGTAGGGCCGGGCTCCGAGGCCGTCGAGCAGGTGATCTTCCATGTGATGGCGGGAACTGGCATCCGAAAAATAAATCGTGCCGTCCGCCGCGATGTCCAGATCGTCCGTAAATCCAAAGGGCAGGCCTTCGGCCGCGGTGAGCAGAACACGCACCTCCCCCCGGGGATTGACGGACAGGAGTCCTTTTACGGCATCGCATACGATCAGGTTGCCCTCACGGTCGAAATGCAGCCCCAGCGGACGGCCACCGGTGTCGGCAAAGGTTTCCACCCGGCCCTGGGCATCGATTCGCAGGATGCGCCCGTCCGCCGTCCCGCCGTAGACACGCCCCTGGGCATCCACGTCCACGTCTTCCGCGCCGACAACCTGGCCCCGGCCGATGAGTTCGGCGGTCTTGAGTTTGTCATTGGGCGCCAGCACCCCGGTCAGGGCCGGTGCCGGTGGGGGCCGATAAGCGGCCGAATCCAGCGGCCCGGGCACCAGGGCCAGGTAACCGCTGGACAGCATGATAAGAACCAGCAATCCGAGCAGGGCTTTTTTCATAAGGACCTCCTTGATACCGGGGGGTTCACTCTCGCGGGTTGCCGCTTTTGACGACCGGCCGGGTGGGTCCATCGGCGCACGGCCTTGTCGACCAGCCCAAAACATGCGCCCGCGTAACCCTTATTCCCGGCCGTGACCCTTATCTATCGCCGCCGCGATCTCGGCGACGCGCGTCGAGATATCCCGGACCGTCATCCGGCGGTGATCGATCCACCATTGGGCCGTGGTCTGTACCTGCCATTCCTGAATAAAACCTTCAAAGGCCCTGGCGGAGCGTTTCTGCACCGCTTCATTGTCGTGTCTGAGACTCTGCTGCAGGTAATTGACCTTGTTGATCAATTCGGCCCGGATCTTTTCGGCCCAGGTGACCATCTTGGCGGATCCGGTCAGTTCCGGAAACCCCTGGTCCTGATGGCTGCGGGTCAGTCTGGCGGTCTGTTGACGGGCATAGTCCTTTTTACACGGGTCGCAGTACCAGTCCTTTTTATCCACCAGGAAAAGGTTTTTGGAATGACTCTCAAAAAGCTGGACTTTGAAGGTGCGACGGCAGGTTTTGCATCTTACGTCATAGTTAAAGGTGTCTTCAGGCATGAGTATTCACGGGACCGTCTCCCGACGGCGTCCTTTCTGACAATTACGAACTTATTATTTTCACGAGCTCTAAACCACATGAAACAGACAAATACGCTGATAAGACGCCTACCCCGACGATTCCACTTATTCAAGAAATTTCTGCAACAGAAGTCACTTTAGGGTTCGCGCGAGGATTCCATCGGGAAGCTAACCGCTGCCTGCCCCGGATTCATTGCGTACCGCCAGCGTGCCGTCTTCGCTGTCATCCCACCAGGTATGGCCTTTCCGGTTATAGACCTCGTTGTTGATCTCCACGATAGCCTCCATGTTCAGCATGGGGAGTTACAGGGAAGTCCCCACCTTATTGACAGACTGAGGCCAACCCTTAATGTAGGTCCATCGAAATAACCACTGAAATTGGTTTCAAAACATCCCAAGGGAGGCCCCTATGCCCAGAATCGTTCGTTTTCATGAAACCGGCGAAGCCGATGTCCTTAAACTGGAAGAACGGCCACCGGTTGAACCCGGCCAGGGCGAAGTGCGCCTGAAGGTGGAGGCCATCGGCCTCAACCGCGCCGAAGTGCTGTTTCGCCAGGGGTTGTATCTGGAAGCCCCGGAACTGCCGTCGCGCATCGGCTATGAAGCCGCCGGGGTGATCGACGCCGTGGGCGCCGGGGTCAACGACATCAAAATCGGGGATCGCGTCAGCACCATCCCCTCCTTTTCGGTGGGCAAATACGGTGTCTACGGCGAAAGCGCCATTGTGCCGGACTATGCCGTGGCGCATTACCCCGAGAGGATGTCCGCCGTTGAAGGCGCGGCCATCTGGATGCAATACCTGACCGCTTACGGCGCCTTGATTGAACTCGGGAAAATGGAAAAAGAGCATGTGGTGTTGATCACCGCGGCCAGCAGCAGTGTCGGTCTGGCCGCCATCCAGATCACCAAATCCATCGGGGCCCTGGCGGTGGCCACCACCCGCGGCCCGGACAAAAAACCTTTCCTGCTGGAAGCCGGTGCCGACCATGTGATCGTGACTGAAGAAGAAGATCTGGCGCAACAGGCGCAGGCGCTGACCAACGGCCGGGGCGCCGACCTCATCTTCGATCCGGTGGCCGGTCCCTTCCTGGAAAAGCTGGCCCGGGCCGCCGCGCCCGGGGCCGTCATTTTCGAATACGGCGCCCTGTCTCTGGAACCGACGCCGTATCCGTTGTTCGATGCCCTCGGCAAGGGTCTCAGTATCCGCGGCTACACGCTGTTCGAAATCGTGAAGCAGCCCGACATGCTGGCCGCCGGCAAACAGTTTGTCTACGATGGTCTCGCATCCGGTGACCTCAAACCCGTGATCGACAGCACTTTCCCATTGGACGACATCGCCGGGGCGCACCGCTACATGGAGTCCAACCGGCAAAAAGGCAAGATCGTTGTGACGGTGTGACAAGCGCTTCAGGAAAGCACAGGCGTGACCATCAGGCCTTGAGCAGCATTCGAATATCTTCGATACTGTCCCGAACCCCCAGATAGCCTTCCTCGATGGCCTTATCGACCTGGTCAAAATCCATCATGTGCAGTTCGCCCAGACGCGGCTGGACCAGAACGTCGGGGGGTTCCACGGCCAGATTGACCCGTGTGATGCGCTCCTGCATGATCCCGATGGCCGTGGTAACGGTTTCAACAATGTCCGGCATGTCGATCTCCTTATGCAGCATCTCACGAATCTTCTGCTTGAAGGTCGATTCAGCATTTTCGTAATAATCGGCGAACTTGCGGACCCACTCGTTGCGATAGGATGCCGGCTCATCCAGAGGCAATGGTTCGGCCTGTGGCGAGGCCGCCCGCCGCCAGCGGTCCCGGCGCGGGAGCAGACCGCTGTTCAAATCTACGGCGATCACGATATCGGCGCCCATAGATTTGGCCAGGCCCACCGGCACCGGATCCACCAGCCCGCCGTCCAGAAGCCAGTGGTCATTGATCCGGGCCGGGGCAAACAGGCCCGGAAGCGACATGGTGGCCCGCAGGGCGGCCAGCAGATCGCCGGAATTTAAAACCACCCGGCCGCCCGATTCCAAATCGGTGGCCACCATCATCAGGGGAATCGAAAGCTCTTCGAAAGTCCGGGCCTTCGAGTGCATTTGGAAGAGTTCTTTGACTTTCCTGGTGCCGTCCAGCAGGCCGGAGCGTGGAAAAACCACATCGAAATAGGAAAAGATCTTCTGGCCGTTCATGCGCAGCACGAAATCCTTGAGACTCGACATTCCGCCGCCGGCGTATACCGCCCCCACATAGGCGCCCACGCTGCAGCCGGCGATAATGTCGATCGGGATCTGTTCCGCTTCCAGCGCTTCGATCGCCCCGATATGCGCCCAGCCGCGGGACGAACCACTGCTCAGGGCCAGGCCGACGCGTTTGCGGCCTGCGGCCGTGGTGGTGGAGCAGTGGCGCTTGTTGGCGGATGTCATACTTTCGAATCCTCGGGGAAGCCGGCGGGACCCAGGCAATGGACAACTCACGGCCGGGTCCGGACGGGGCCGCCCGCCTGATCTATTTGAACCGCGAGGCGGCTTTTTTGAAGCTCTCGCTCAAGGCCCCCCAGGCCTTTTCGGTGCCGTCCGTCACGTCATCCCAGGCATCTTCGGCCCCATCCTTGAAACCATCCCAGGCATTTTCGCCGGCGACTTCGAGATCGATAATCTTCTCTTTCATCTGCCGGCGCAAGCGGTCGAGCGCCTCCCATTCGTCTTCAAATTTCTTACGGGCTTCGGCCGAGGCCTGCCGGGCTTTGCCTTCGAACTTACTGCGCTCGGCGCTCCAGCGGTGATTGAGTTCATCGAACTGCGTTTTCATTTTTTTCAGGAATTCGTCTTGGGGCTTGGCCATGGTCCCCTCCTCCCTAAATAAATAATTTTTAGT
>JAERRP010000836.1 GCA_016735415.1 Desulfobacterales bacterium
GGTCAGGGCCGCATCCAGGGGATGACCGATCAATTTGGCGCTGCGCGCCGCCTCCAGGGCACTGGTGACCTCGCCGCGCACGGCCAGCAGGTGTCGCCATTTGTCGGCCAGGGCTTCATCCTGCCATTCGGGCTTGACCGTCGGCATGGGGGCGCCATGGACACTGGCAGGCTTGTCCGGCACGGCCGGAATGTACTGCCAGACTTCCTCCGCCGTGAAGGCCAGGATGGGCGCCATCAGGCGTGCCATCGTATCGAGAACGATGTACATGACGGTCTGGGCGCCACGCCGGGCCACCGCTGCGGGGGCCGAAGTGTAAAGCCGGTCCTTGAGGATGTCCAGATAGAAGGCCGAAAGATCCAGCGTGCAGAAGTTGTGCAGGGCATGGTAGATCATGTGGAACTCATAAGTTTCATAGGCTTTCTGAGCCCGCTGCACCAGCACCTGCAGGCGATGCAGGGTGAAACGGTCGAGATCGACAAGCTGGTCATAAGGCACGGCATCCGCGGACGGATCGAAATCATACAGGTTGCCCAGCATGAACCGGCTGGTGTTGCGGATCCGGCGGTAGGCATCGCTCAACTGCCTCAGAATAGTGTCCGAAATACGGATATCATCACGGTAATCGGCGGCCGATACCCACAGGCGCAGAATTTCGGCACCATATTTGTCGATCACGGTCTTGGGGGCCATAACGTTGCCCAGGGACTTGGACATTTTGCGGCCGTTGGCATCGACCACGAAGCCGTGGGTCAGGACCGACTTATAGGGGGCCCGGCCACGCGTGCCCACGGCGGTCAGCAGCGAACTGTGAAACCAGCCGCGGTGCTTGACGCTGCCTTCCAGATAGAGATCGGCCGGCCATTGGAGATTGTCGCGCTTTTCCAGAACCGCGGCATGGCTCACACCCGAATCGAACCAGACGTCGAGGATATCGGTTTCCTTGGTAAAGGATTGCCCGCCGCAGTGCGCACAGGCCGTCCCCGGCGGCAGGAGTTCTTCGGCTTCGGGGGTAAACCAGACATCGGCACCCCGGGCGGCAAACAAATCGTAGAGCCGTTGCCCCATGGCCTCCTCACGGTAAAGGCGGCCGCAATCGTCACAGTAGAAGATGGCGATCGGAACCCCCCAGGCCCGCTGCCGCGACACACACCAGTCCGGACGGTTTTCGATCATGCCGTAAATCCGCTCCCGCCCCCAGTGCGGGACCCATTCAACCCGGTCGATTTCGGCCAGGGCTTTCGAGCGCAGACCGGTTTTCTCCATGGAGATGAACCATTGGGGGGTGGCCCGGAATATCACCGGCTTTTTGCACCGCCAGCAGTGCGGGTAACTGTGATCGATCTTCTCCTGGGCCATCAGCATGCCGGTCTGCACGAGATGGTCGATAATGGGGCCG
The DNA here is from genome assembly GCA_016735415.1 of Desulfobacterales bacterium. Next base: position 1,400 of record JAERRP010000836.1, read on the forward strand.
TTGGCCTTGAAGACGAACTGCCCTGCGAACCGGTCGACCGCGTCCGTAAATACGCCGCGGGCATTCACCGGGGAATAGGGTTCGATCCCGTATTCGAGCCCTACTTCATAGTCTTCGCGACCATGCCCCGGGGCCGTGTGAACACAGCCGGTGCCGGCTTCCAGGGTGACATGATCGCCCAGCACGATCAGGGCATCGCGATCATAGAAGGGATGACGGCATTTACGTTTTTCAAGGGCCGAGGCCGGGATTTCGCAAAGTATTTCGTAAGACGTTTTTCCGAAGCGTTCCATACAGGCGGCGGCCAGGTCCTGCGCCAGGATAAAAACTTCCCCGTCAGAATCCGCCACAGCCACATAATCGAAATCGGGGTGCAGCGCCACCGCCAGGTTGGCCGGCAGGGTCCAGGGCGTGGTCGTCCAGATCACCATGGCAACACGGCGCCCGGCCAGCACCGGATTGACATCGCCCAGGTCTTCCCGAAACGGAAATTTGACGAAGATGCTGGGGGAGGCTTCATCGGCGTATTCGATCTCGGCTTCGGCCAGGGCCGTTTGACAGCTGCAGCACCAGTGGATAGGTTTTTTGCTGCGAAAAAGGCTGCCATCCCGGGCAAATCGGAAACACTCCGCCGCAATGGTGGCCTCATAGTCGTAGCTCATGGTGAGATAAGGATTGTCCCATTCGCCCTGCACCCCCAGCCGTTTGAATTCATTGCGCTGGATATCGATGAATTTTTCAGCGTAAGAGCGGCAGCGTCTGCGGATTGCCGTCAGGCTCATTTCGTGCTTTTTGGCGCCCAGTTCCTTGTCGACATTGTGCTCGATGGGCAGGCCGTGGCAATCCCAGCCCGGAACGTAGACCGCGTCGTATCCCATCATCTGGCGCGAGCGCACGATGAAATCCTTGAGTATTTTATTCAAGGCCGTACCGATATGGATATGCCCGTTGGCATAAGGAGGGCCGTCGTGCAGAATGAAGCGCGGACGTCCCCGGGACTGCCGGCGAAGCGCCGGGTAAAGCCCGCTGTCTTCCCATTGTTTGAGACGCTCTGCATGAAATATTCCAAACAAAATCTCACAGATTTTTTTCACTTTTTCGCTCAGAGATTTTATTTT
>JAERRP010000037.1 GCA_016735415.1 Desulfobacterales bacterium
ATGTCGGTTTCAAACTCCGCTTTGAAGCCCCCACCCTGGAGATCGCCGAACCCATCATGGGCGTCAGTATTATGCGCTCCCTGGGACCCATCCGCGGCCAGGTGGATGTCAACGGCACGACCGAAGCGCTGAGCTTCGATAATATTCTGGTCACAGGCGGCCGGTCGGGCCGGCTTTATGTCGATTGGCGCGGGCGCATCAAAAAAATCCCTCTGATCGAAGGCGAAGTCCTTTCAGGCCAGGAGACCTCCGGGACCCTCTCCGCGGCCCGCTCATCGGATTTTGCCGCCTTGTTCGGTGTTACCCTGGCGGATGTCGGCCCGGTCCGGGGAAGCTGGCGGGACACCGATCACGAGGGCATTGTCGGCATGTCCGACATAAAAGTCGTCATCGGCGATGGGAAAACCTTTGACCTCCAGGTGAACGGGGCGATCGCTGAGATCGTCGATCTGAACAAGGACAGGGAAGAAATCGAGATCCAGTGGATCAATTTCCAATTTGAGCTGAACACTTCCGACAGTCACGGAATTGCCAAACTGATTGGCGTTGCGATGCCCGATCTGGGCGCACTGAACGGCCGCTGGACGATAAGCGGGGGAGAAAAAAGCCTTGCGGTCCGAAACGTTTCTTTGACCTCGCTTTCTTCAGGCGGACTAAAAACCCAAACCACCGGCAGCGTCGGCCACATCGCCCCGGAGGCCGGGGGCGCCCTGAAGGACGTCGATCTGCAATTTACGGGGAAGGCCCCGGACTTCCGGGCGGTCCCGGGGCTTGGCGGCCTGAATCTGCCGGCCCTGGGCCCCCTCCGGGTCGAGGCCCATTTGAAGGATCAGGACGGCGCGCTGAACCTCGACCGCCTTACCATTCATACCGGAGACGAAGACAAACCCACCCTTCGGCTGCAGGGCCGCATCGACCGTATTCAGGATTGGGAGCGGATGGACTTCCAGGCTGATTTTGAAACCCTGGCGCAGCCCTGGCTGCAGATGCTCCTGAAAGACCCCGTTACGGAAAGCCCGGTATTGCAGGGCGCGCTGCGGATAGGGCGCATCGATGACGGCTGGCGCATCGACAAATTCAAACTCGGAACCCGGGAACAGGGCGGCCTTTCGATGGAAGGGGCCGGAACGATCAGGATGGAAGGCGACAGCCCGAGCGTCGATATGCAGATCTTTTCTAAAATGGCCGATCCCTCGGCCTGGGGTCGCCTGTTCGACGTTTCCCTGCCTTCCCTGGCCCCGACGCAAATCACCGGCTGGTACCGGGAAAATGAAAACAGACATCAATTCAGCGGGGAGATCCGTTTGGGCGACTCGCGCTTCCAGACTGATTTTAACGCCAGCACCCATGACCGCAAACCGGTCATCGAAGCCACGCTGGCCGCCCAGACCCTCCGGCTGCAGGACCTTGGTTTTTACCCGCAAAGCCAGCCTTCGGCCCCACCGTCAACACCCGCCCCGCACGCCGAAACCCCGCCCCGCCTGTTTGACGAAGAGCCCCTGCCGCTGGCGATCCTGCAGGATTTTGATTTGTCCCTCAAAATACTGGCCGACCAGATTATCAGCCGGGAAATCGCATTCAAGCAGATTGGTCTGGACCTGACGGTGAAGGACGGCCGACTGCAAATCGGCCCGATCACGGCAAAATACTTAAACGGCGATGCCACCATCGATGCCACCATCGATACCAATGAAACGCCCCCCGTCATGGCGTTGAACATGGCGGTTGAAGATGCCGATATCGAAGAAGTTCTGACATCGGTTGACCGCCCTCTAATTCTTGGCGGGCAACTGACGCTGTTTGCCGATCTGCACAGCAGCGGCCGGTCCGCGCATGAAATTGCCGCCCACCTGCAGGGGGAAACCGGCTTTGTGATCGAACACGGCCGCATCAAACGCGAGATTGAACTGATGGCCTCGGATGCTCTGGACTTTCTGTTTACCGGTCCGGCCAGCCAGACCTATACCGCTCTGAATTGCACGGCTTTTCGCATGCGCTTCAAGGAAGGGACCGGCACCATCCAGGTGTTTTTCGTGGAAACGCCCGGCATGCGCGCTGAAGCCTATGGCCATGTCGACCTGGCGGACGAAACCATCGCCCTGGTCGTCAACCCCACTTCCAAACGGCGTCTTATCCGGAGAAGTTCGCCGGTCAGGATCAAGGGCTCCCTTCAGGATCCGTCCATCGTTAAAGTGCCGGTCGAGGAAGCGGCCATTCTGGCCGGGCAGATATTTGTTCCCTACGTGGCCTTGCCGGCCCGGGCGCTGGGGTATCTGTGGTCACTGATCAAAAGAGACAAGGATGAAGAAAACACCTGCTTCCTGCCACCGGAGACAGACCCCTGACAACCGATCGGGAAGCCCGCGGCAGGGCGAAACCGTGATTGCCGGAGGAGATGCCCCATAAAATGGGGGTTTGCGTCCGCCGCGGCGCCGTTAGCCGCTGTGTTGTGCTTCAGCGGTTGGAAAGGGTAACGCAGTACTCCAGAAAACGGTCCAGGGCTTCGTCGTAATCCCTTCCAACGACAATGCCATCGCCCACCACATCGTCGTAACGTGAAAGTTTTACGATTTCAAAGTGATTGCGATGCAGCCATAAACGTTTGTCCTGGGGAAGATCGGCATCCGTGAGGCCGGCGATGTCCATTTTTTCCAACCCGCCGGCGGCCTCGTTGTTGCCGTAGACGGTCGGTTTCTCCGCTTGCCGGGGTATAATGAACTTGACCTCGCCGCAGGCCTGCAATGCAAGTTTGCGCCCGTTGGGCATGACCGCATAGGCGACCTGCCCCCTGTAAAACACGCTGTCGCTGCGATTGTCACCTTTTTCCTGGACGACGTACATTTCCATGGCAATGCCGTTCCTTTTGAAAAAAAAAGCCTTTGGAGCCCGGACCCCAAAGGCTGGCCATTACTGGCCTTCGGTAACCCGGCGATCATAGCGTGAAAGCTTTAGACCCGTGGCTTTGCGCCCCCGTTTTTCAACGGATTTGCCCTTATCGAATCAAAAATACAATCGTTCAAACGAACTTGCGTTGTCGTATTATATGCCGAGATTTACCGACCGCATGTCAAGCGAAAAGGTTTGTTTTTTCCTGGATTTTCCTATCACTGCAAATCGTTATCTTTTTTGAATGCGCCGCGCGGTGGGGCTACCGGATTTTTTTGAGCCTCCTGAGAGCCTCCAGTTTTTTATGCTTCATGAGCAAGTCGAGCCACTCGCTGAATTTAGCGGCAAGGCGGTTCTCATCCTCATATTTCTGCTTGGACTCGATTCGCAGCAGTTTGGCCTGCAGATCGGTACGATCGGGATGCTGCCCCAGCAGGCGGCGATAAATTTCGATGGCCTGGCGATAATGCCCCTGACTGGCATAAATCCCGGCCATGGTTTCGGTTTCAAATTCCTGGTTTTCAGCCATACCACCACCTGTGAAACATATTATTGACAATTGGCAGGTAATGCCGGGGTCGTATTACCGATCGGCACGCCCGGGCCTGAATGCCCCTGCCGATGATCCATAGCTCTGATTGACACATACCGGTCGGCGAATGTCAATGCGAAGTCATCTCCGGCCCGTCAGTCTGTATCCGGAGGCCGGTCATCCGGCGCGATAAACACCAGATCGTGTTCCGAAACCAGGCCTAGTTCTTCCCGCGCCACATGCTCGATATAAAGCGGGTCTTTTTCAAGCCGCACCTTCTGCTGGTAAAGGGCCAGGTTTTCGCGAAGCAGAACTTCATTGTTTTCCACCAGACGGTCACGCTCCAGCCGCAGCAAATGGAAATCGGCTAATCCCTTGTCGCCGAAGATAATCATCAGCAGAAAGGAAAACAGGCCGATAATAGCCATCGAAAGCAGAACCGTTTGACGCGTCGTCATATCCCCAGACCTTTATGGCGCACGATTCGATAGACCGTCCCTAATTCGCGACTGCGGCACAGCCAGGATAGAATCAGATATCCGGCCAGGCCGACGGCCACACATGTTAAAAGCTTTAATCCGGAAGTTGACAGGTCCGCCTGTGGATCAAAATACATGCAACCCATCAGGCGGGTCACCAGAAGCCCCATCATGGCCGAGCAGCAACTTGCTTTGATAAATGCCCGGGTGGTCGTCCTTGCACCCAGTGTTCCAATCTTGCGCATCCAGGACTGGGTATTTGTATTTTACTCATACATG
>JAERRP010000840.1 GCA_016735415.1 Desulfobacterales bacterium
TGATGGCATCGGAACCGAGCTTTTCTCCCAGTTTCCGGCGCACGGCACTCGAATAGTATGAATTGGCGCCCAGACCAAAGAAGGCGAACCCCCGTATCACTTTCGGTTGCGGCAGTGTTTTGGAATTTTCGTTGCTGCAACCGAGGTTCAGGCATACCGGAATGGCGACGAGGCACATGGTCAAAAGCATCAATGGTCTGTGGTGTTTCATTTCAAAGGTCTCTTCTCGAGTTTATTAGCACGGATTCAGGCACATTTGTTGAGCATGAGGTCCAGAATCGCTGCATCCATATCCTTAAGCCCCGTCTTTATGAGGGTTCCAATGTTTTTCATGGTAGTCTCGGGTTTCGCATCAATGATGCCGTCATTGGGTCCGACGATCAGGCCCTGAAGTGCCAGGAGTGCGGATTTAGCAGCGGAAGCGGTTGCTTCACCCACCTTGAGGGCACAACTGGTTTTGGCCCCGTCACAAAGGATCATGGCAGAATTTTCCAAGTGATTCTTGATGGCGCCCCCGATTTTATCATGGGTTCCCCCGAACAGGTAGCCGATACCCGCAGCCACCCCTGCACCGCTTGCCACACAGCTGCCGCACAGGGGGCCGATCCTGCCCGCATGGACTTTGATGGTGCAGGTGATGAGATAGCTCAAAGCAATGGCCCGAATGAGCAGGGCCGAATCCTCCAGGCTGGCGAACCGGGCGGCAGCTACAAGCGGGGTAGTTGCTGCAATGCCCTGGTTTCCACTTCCGGCAAGGGTCATGGCCGGGAGCATGGCGCCGCCCATACGGGCGTCAATGCCGGCGGATGCATGGAGGCCGGCCTCGGTGACCAAATCTCTCTTTAAAAGACCCTGTCGGATCAGGCTCAGCTGGGTCCTGCCCACACCGAGTCCCGGGCCATGGGACAGTCCGTATTCCACCAGCTTCATATTGAGATCAATTCCCTCTTGTATGAATTTGACATCATCGCTGTCAAGACCTTCCAGCAGGTTCAGAAGGTTCTGAAGGGACAGCGAGGTAAGCCAACCTTTCAGGTCGTCCATGGCGCCGCCATCCACATGGCTGTCAATGGTAAAGGGGTGGTCTTCCCGGATTTTTCCGTTCAGACTGAGGGACTGAATATGGTTGTGTCGGTCTGCTATGACGGCTTCAGCCGTTTGACCGCCTGATTTGATAACGGTTTTGACATAGATGGAGGACTTTTTTTTATCAATGGTGGCGGTGAGGTTGCCTCCGGCCAGCAATTGCTCCGCTTTTTTGACCCCGCTGTCTCGAACGGTTGAAAAGATTTCCAGGCCGTTTTTGGGGTCTCCCGAGATGGCGCCCATGGCTGAAGCCAGCAGTACCCCGTTTTTTCCGCCGGATGCGGGGATGATGACGCCCATGGCATTTTTGTATAAGCTCGGGCTGACCGTTACCTCCATGGCATCAATTTTTCTCTCCGCCAGAAGGGAGGCAGCCGCGGCTGCGCATAGGCCCAGGGCGGCCGGTTCGGTGCAGCCCAGACCCGGTTCCGTTTCCATGTACAGCAATGTTTTGGCTTTATTATGAAGAATGCTTTTGATGGTATGGCCCATGATGTTTCCTTTTTTGCTGATTACTGCCATCAATTTGACAAAACCCATAATAGAGATGGACAAAAGAGCACGCTCAGTGTTCGAAATGCAGGGTAACACCTTCTCGCAGGGATTAAAACCCATAAGTCGGATGGAAGGGGCTTTTTCATTATTCATATGCTCTGAGTTGCCATCGGGAATGCTTCGAGAGTTCGGCTGCCATCTATTTCCCTTGCACCTTTTCTGTAACTGCTATATTTTATCGGGCAAAGTTAATGGGTGATATAAAGCTTCAAAGGTGCAACACCCAATATCAAGGAGGAGATCGGATGACAGATCTAATGGATATTGTCAAAGGAAGACGAAGCATTCGCAAATATCAGGACAAGGAAGTTCCGGAGGATCTGCTCAATCAGATCCTCGAATCTGTCCAGTGGGCGCCATCCTGGGCTAACACGCAGTGCTGGGAAGTCATTGTGGTGAAAGACCAGGGTGTTAAAGAGACCCTTGCGGAAGTTTTGCCCAAGACCAACCCCGCCCGAAAGCATTTTACCGAAGCGCCCGTGATACTGGTGCTGTGTGGGAAACTCGAAAGAGCC
>JAERRP010000531.1 GCA_016735415.1 Desulfobacterales bacterium
GGAACACGCCTTCACGGCGATCAACTATGAGGATCACTGGTTTTGGATTGATAAAAGAGACTTTCAATCCAAGCGAACTTTTGCGTTTCTGATGATACTCTTTTCACTGACGGAAACCGGGGATAACGATTCGCTGCCACTCGTAACCATTCCGGCCGGATGATGTCATCACCATTACCGGGAGCAGTGAGAATGATAAGGAATTGGGGTACGTGGAATCTTTTCTATTTGTTTTAATAAATTATTAAAACGTACATTCCGCACCTTTGAATATGATTATTTGAGTATTTATTTTGATTCATATTGGTTTTCAATACTGATTTTCTACTACTTACGGCACAGTGAACACTTCATCCGAGACACCCATTGCTTTCAAATACTCGCGTTGAAAATCTGTTAACGGTCTTGCCAATTGACGGTTTTTGCCTGTGGTTATCACTAAGATTCCGGCAAATTTGGTTGTCATCATAAAAGAGGTCGGTTTCTTTGTTGGTCGGCGTTCCCAGCCGGTTAATGTGCAATCGTTTACTTCAACATACTGCCGCATTGACCGCTCCATTAATCGCCAAAGTAGAAGAGATATTAAAAGAATAAGGCCAAGCACTTCGATCCTTTCAGCCTTTTTTAGAAAAATGCTATTCACAATCGCCGGGTCTTTCAGAAAGCTGAAGTTTTTCTCGATACCGATTTGGCCTTTGTATAGTTTTAACAGCTCAGGAGCCGGCCAATCCTCTTGTTGCCCAATAAGATTGGTAAGCAGGACAAAACAGCCGGCCTGCAGCCTTAAGGGATCAACTTTTTCCGGTGCTTCAGCGATGTTGGCTGTTAACATATACTCATAGCGTAGCGCTATTCGCGGCTTGCCTTTGGCGGGTCTTCCGCGGCCATATTTGGGTACTTTTTCGATATCGACCGTTATCCGGTGATAGCCTGAAGTTGCCGTGTGGATGAGTTTTTCACCTGCCGCCTTGGCATCGGCAAGGCAATAAAAGGCGGTGTCTGTCACCTGCTTACGGGCTTGCTCAAGCTGTTTGTGATCTTGCTTTAACAGACGATCGATTCTTTTGTGGCGCCTTTTATCATGGGCACTGGAATGCACGACAATGGCCCGGTAGGTTCTATCGTATAGCTCAACGGTACCTTCGTAGGCTTTATAGTACGCCGTTGGTCGTTTGGGACGGCTTCGTTCTTCGGCTAAAGGGCCTATATCGATCCAGTCATCGGCTTGCACCGCTTGGCTGATCACCCGGCTGCACTCGTTATACGTGGCAGGCAGGCGTGTTAAAAACCAGGTTTTGGGGCTACTATCAGCTTTATCCAGATTGTCAGGGGTAACAAACGCTGAATCGGCAACATAAACATAGGCTCCCGGGGCAAGACCGTGCCGAGCCATATGTTTTGAAATATTGGTGAGCAACTCGTTGTTAATTGTCTTATCCGAGGCATTACCGTCCTGGGTGGCGCCAAAGATTGGAATATTGCTGTCCACACACAGCATGGATACCAGAAACTGTTTAAGATCCGGCCGTTTGTCTTTACTATGACCGTAGGTAATCTGAAAAGGTGGATCAGCCAGATCGTAATCGCCATAGACGCTGACTGAAGTTGTATCAAAATGAACGCGGCGGGCATCAACATCGAACACGGAAATGGCATTTTGGGAAAGTTGGGAAAAGATCTTTAAGGTTCCGGTTTCAAAGATCTTGTCCATTGCCCGGCCCAGGTTTGTATCACAAAAAAGCTTCGGCTCGATGGCCGATCCCAGTAACAGTTCGGTGTCCTTTTCCTCAAAGAATTCCGTTAACGTGTAGAGGGGCGTTCGGCCCGAAATGGTATCGAGAACCATGGCTAAAATGGCCATGCCCGGAGACAAATCCATTTGACTGCCGACTAACTGGTTTATGGTTTCTACCAGATTGATGCCCTTGGCATATTGCTTGACTATGGGCAAATGCTTGGCATTGGTGAATGTCATCTGCTTGGTGTTGAGTTTTTCCATTGCCCCCCCATCGGTTTATAATTGACGTTGGGGGCACTGTATCAGTAACTAGTTGAAATGTCTAGATATTTTTTATTCATTGTTATATCAATATGTTACAGTGCATCATGTGCTTGATTTAACTGGTATTTAAAATGTTCCGGATTCACTGTTTTTAGGTGCGGAATGTACGTCGCAATCAGTTTTTCCCATACTTCTTTTCTATTCATTTTCCGAATTCGTCCTCCATCCTTTTTTTTAG
>JAERRP010000043.1 GCA_016735415.1 Desulfobacterales bacterium
TGCCATGACGTAAAGTACCTGGAATTTAATGCTTTTTTACACTAACGCCCGGACCGGCCGGCCGGCAGCGGGCCGGCCTGGTGGGCGGCGGCAGCGTTCAACCCGCTCGACACGACGCATCAGCGCGCGTTTGCATTTTCATTCCAATTTGCATATCGTACGCTCATTCCAACAGCGGAGCGGGATGCGAAATGAAAAAATTTCTGGCGGAACACCCCTATGCCGTGACCAGCGGTGTCTTTGTCGTGATCATCGTCTTCGGCTTTTTTTTCCTGTATTGGCGCAGAGAGGAATATGCGTTCGTCCTGCTCCTGTACTTCATCGTCACCCTGGGCATTCGCCTTGACGACATCTCCCACCAACTGGGAATCGGCCGCGGCAGCCCCATCACGCTTGCGGAGAAAAACGATCGGATCATCAGTTTGATGCAGCAGATTCAGAGGTCCTTGTCCGAAACCAATGACAAGCTCGCCAAAATCCAGGCAGCCATGAAGCGGCAGGCCGAACCATAGCCCACATCCGTCTGCAGCGATGGCCGCTTCTGACAGCCGGACGAACGCGGGCCAGGCATCCTCTGCCAGATCGCCCGGCCACCCGCTGCCCGCCGGCGCCGTCCAGGTTCACAAGCACGCCCTGACACCGCCGCGGGCGGCCCATCGGGGCCCGTGGTCAACGGGTCCGAAAGCCGGTTCGCCATGCGCATCGAAACGGTCCTGGATCTTCTGGACCAGAAACAAATTGCCGGCTCCCCGCAGGAGCTCGCGGTACTGTGCACCCGTATCGGTGACTTGGTGCGGGTAAACGGTGAGGCCTGGGTTGTGGCCCATCGGGATCGCCTTCTCCGGGAATGGGAAACCATCGTGCGCATGAAAATGATCCGCTGATCCGGCCGGGCGCGTCTTCACGATTCAGGCCGCCCTTCAGCCCCTCCCGGACAGCCCGTCTCCCCCTACGCAACACCTTCCCTTCGGATTCAAACCGACGCGGCCGGCCCTGTTCACCGCTGTCTTGACTTTTTAGCGCCAAACCATAATATACCACTTTTGTTTATCGACAGGAAAAATATCAAAATACTGGAGATTTATTTTTGCGCGAGCCCTAAGGAGCGAAACGGAATGATTCAGGTCGAAGACCTTACCAAATTTTACAACGATTTATGCGCTGTGGATCACATCAATCTGGAAATCCCCAAAGGGGAAATCATGGGGCTCCTGGGGCCCAACGGGGCCGGCAAAACCACCGCCCTGCGGATGCTGACGGGTTACTTCAAGCCCACCTCCGGCAGCATTCGCATCAAGGATTACGATATCGACGAACAGCCCGTCACCGTCAAACGCCTGATCGGTTATCTGCCCGAATCGGCACCGCTTTACCCCGGCATGCTGGTTTTCGACTACCTGACCTACATCGCCAATATCCGCGGGATGGGGGGCGAATCCAAACGCCGACGCATCCATGATCTGGTGGGTCTCTGCGGGCTGCAGGGCATCATGCACAAAACCATCGGGGAACTCTCCAAAGGTCTCAAACAGCGGGTGGGCCTGGCCCACGCCATGATGAGCGACCCCGAAATTTTGATTCTGGATGAACCGACTTCCGGTCTCGACCCCAACCAGATCGTGGAAATTCGCGACATCATCCGGGCCATCGGCCGGGAAAAAACCGTTATCCTTTCCACCCACATTCTGAGTGAAGCGGAAGCCACCTGCGACCGAATCGTTATCATCCATAAAGGCCGTATCGTGGCCGACGACCGTACCGAAAACCTCAAAACCAGCGCGGACGGTACGCAGCAAATCAATCTCGGCCTGCAGAATGCCTCCGCCGAGGATACCCGCAACCGACTGGGCGCGCTTCCCGGCATTGCGGAGGTGACCACCCAGTTGAATAACGTCAGCGGAATGCTTGAGGTCGTGCTGACATGCCGGAGCGAAGGCGACCCCCGGGCCGATATTTATGCGGCCGTCAAGCAGACGGACTGGATTCTTCTGGAGTTTATCCAGCACGCCCGGGACCTCGAATCGATCTTCCGCGAACTGACCAAGGAGAACTGAAATGCAGCAGGTCATGCACATCCTTCGCAAGGAGCTGAAGGATTTCTTCCTATCCCCCATCGCCTATATCGTCATAGCCGTGTTTCTGCTGGTCACCGGATGGCTGTTCTTCTCGGCCTTCTTCGTATTCGATCAGGCCAGCATGCGCAATTTTTTCAACCTGCTTCCCATGGCTTTTGCATTCGTCATCCCGGCCATTACCATGCGGCTTTTTGCCGAAGAATTGAACACGGGTTCCTATGAAACCCTGTTGACCCTTCCGGTCACCTTCCGCGATATCATTCTGGGAAAATTTCTGGCCGGTGTGATCCTGGTGGCCGCGATCCTGCTGCCGACGGTCTCTTACCCGATCTTCATTTCCTTTATGGGGCCCCTGGACTGGGGGCCGGTTATCGGCGGCTATGTCGGTGCCCTCTTCATGGGGGCGGCCTTTACGGCTGTGGGCCTGTTCGCCTCGGCCCTGACGCGCAATCAGATCATTGCCTTTATCACCGGCGCGGTCATCTGCTTTGCCCTCACGACCATCGAGCGCATGCTGTTCTTCTTCCCCGGTGCGCTGCTCAAAGTGTTCAGCTATCTCGGTGCCAGTCTGCACTTCCAGAATATCACCCGGGGTATCGTCGATTCCCGCGATTTGCTCTACTTTGTGAGTATCGCCTTTCTTGGTCTTTATGCTGCGCACCTTGCAATGCAGGAAAAAAAATAAGGAGTTGGCATGGCGGTCCGTCGATCCGAAAAATATATCAAATTCATCATTTACCTGATCGTGGTGGTCCTTATCAACATTGCCGGCCTGACCTTGTTTTTCCGCTGGGATCTGACCGCCAACAAGGTCTATTCCCTTTCGGAAACCAGCAAGCAGGTGGTGGCCACGCTCAAGGAACCCCTGACCATCAAAGTTTTTTTCACCAAAAACCTGCCGGCCCCCCACAACAACACCGAACGTTACCTGCACGACCTGCTGGAGGAATATGCTCTTCACGCCAATCGCAATTTCAACTATCGCTTCTTCGATGTCAGCCCCCAGGAGGGCAATCTCGGCTTAAAGGCCGGCGACAACCAGAAACTGGCGGATGACTACGGTATCAATCCGGTCCAGATTCAGATCATCGAAGAAGACGAAGTCAAGTTCAAGCGCGCTTACATGGGCCTGGTTATCATCCACGGCGACGTGCTGGAACGCATCCCGACCATCACCGCCGTCAACGGCCTCGAATACAAGCTGACCACCGCCATCCAGAAACTCAACAACAAGACCAGTGCGTTGCTCAATCTGGAAGGCAATATCAAAGCCCGGCTGTTTCTCTCGTCTTCGCTCAACACGGTCGCGAAATATATGGGACTTGAGGACCTGCCCACGTTCGCACCACGCCTGCAGGAAATCATGGGCACCCTGAACCGGCAGGTTTACGGGAAACTCGACTACCAGCACATTGACCCGGACAAAGATCCACAAGGGTTGGAAATGGCCCGGGCCGCCAATATCATGCAGGTCAACTGGCCCGACATCCCCCAGGCCAATATCGCGGCCGGCAACGGCATGATCGGGTTGACGATGGAATACGGGGATAAAAGCATCACGACCCCGCTGCTGAGCGTCTTCCGGCTGCCGATCGTCGGTACCCAGTACCAGATGACGCCGATCGAGGAAATGGAAACGATCATCAACGAAAACATTGACGCCCTGGTGGATATCAACGAAAAGATCGGCTACCTGGTAAGCCATGGCACCCATGTGCTCAGTGCCGGGTCCCCCATGGGCGGCCCCGCCGGCAGCCCCCTGGGCACCTTTATGACCCTGCTGTCGGACAACTATTCCATCAAGCGGATCGACCTGAAGGAAGATGCAATCCCCACCAGCTTGAAAGTCCTGATCATTGCCCGTCCGACAGAGCTTTTTACGGATTACGATCTTTTTCTGATCGATCAGGCCCTGATGCGCGGGACCCGTCTGGTCCTTTTCCTGGATGCTTTCGGCGACAGCACGCCTCCCGGCCAGCCGGTATTCCGCCAGCAGCCGCAGTTCGCCCCGATCAAAACCGGTCTGGAAAGACTGCTTGCCAGCTACGGGATCAAAGTCCGGCAATCGATCGTGCTGGATGAAAAATGCTACCGGCAACGACTCTCCAGCGACATGGGTGGCGGGGACCGACCGATTTACTACGCCCCTATCATCCAGAGCGCCAATATCAACTCGGATTTACCCTATCTCAAAAACATCCGCGGGCTGATCGCCCTCAAAATGTCGCCCCTGGAGTTGATCGAAGAGCGTCTGAAAGAAACCGGCATCCAGGCCACACGGCTGTTTTCTTCGTCCCCGCAATCCTGGGAAATGCGCGACCGGATCACCCTGGATCCCATGGCCATCGGGGAACCGCCGCCGCCGGAAGACCTGCAGCAACTGCACCTGGCCTACATTCTGAAGGGGAACTTTATCAGCTATTTTGCAGGCCAGCCGGTACCCGCAAGGCCGGCGCCCGAAGAAACGCCGACCAATGAAGCCGACCCCGTGACCGAAAGCGATATCGACCCCGCGGACGGCGATAAGGTCGATTTGAGCGCTATTGCCAGTTCCCCCACACGGCGCGACAAAGGGGCGCCGTCCAAAATTCTGCTGATCGGATCGAGCGACCTTATCCAGGATACCATCATGGAAGCCGGAGGCCGCAGCCCGAACGCCATGTTCATCATGAATATAATCGACTTTTTGAACGACCGGGTGGGCGTGGCCGAAATGCGCAGCAAAGAACAGCAGTTCAATCCTCTGGATGAGACCGATACGGCCACCCGAACCATGACCAAGGCTTTCAATGTGGTGGGCCTTCCGATTCTGGTGGTGGTCTTCGGCCTGCTGGTATGGCTGCGACGCGCCGCCCGCAAAAAGCGCATTCAGGCCATGTTTCAATCGTAATCGATAAAAACAGTTTAAACCACCGTGAGGCTGATAATGAAGTTCAAGAAGGAGTATGCCCTTTTAGGAATTGTGACGCTGGCCCTGGCACTCTATTTATTCCTCAACAAGCGGGACCGGACCCATTATACCCTCCCGGAACCACCCCGCCTTGAGGCCGGGGATATCAGCAAAATTGAAATCCTGAAAGCGGATAACACTGTTACCCTGACACGCACAGACGATCAATGGCACCTGACGCCGGGCGACTATCCGGCGGACGCCGCCCAGGTGGAGCGCATGCTGGAAACCATCGCCGGATTCACGATCACGGCCCTGGTTTCCGAAACCCAAAGCTACGCCCGTTATGAATTGAACGCGGAGCACCGGATTGACGTCAAGGCTTACAGCGGCACCAAACTTGTCCGTGATTTTGTCATCGGCAAAGCCGCCGGCACCTTCCGGCACACCCATGTTCTCCTGGGGACGGATAAAAATGTCTACCATGCCAGCGGCAGCTTTCGATGGGATTTCGACAAGTCGATCGACGACTTGCGGGATAAAACCATTTTGGCCTTTGACCGCCGCGCCATTACCGCGTTTTCGATTCGGACCGGCGGAAAAGAATTGGCATTAAAAATGAAACCCCGGCCGCCCGGCGATAAAGAAGCGGCCGAAGCGCCGGACGCCGAAAACCAGGTGGGAACACCCCCTGCCGCCAGGTGGGTAACGGCGGAGGGGCAAGACGTCGAAACCGCGGCCGTGGATCAATTTCTGGCCGCCCTGGATCGGTTGAAGTGCGATGCCTTTCTCGCCGAGAGCCAAAAGGCGTCCCTGACGAACCCCCTGTATCGTGTCCAGCTGCAAGGGGAGGAAACCGATACCCTGGAAATCTTCAGCCCCCCGCAGAGCGCCGGAACCGATTTCCCCGGCATTTCCTCAGGCAGTCCCTATCCTTTCACGCTTCCGGAATTCGAAGTGGGTAAAATTAAAAGCTTTTACACTGATATCACCGGTGTGGACGAAGCGTCGACGCCATCGGAGAAACCCTAGACGTAGTTTCAAAACGTCGAGGGGGGGCCTTAGGGCCCGCACAACAATAACGGCACATTCAAAATGCCCCTGCATCCCGCCGGATGGCGTTGCGCAAGCTCGGAACAGTCTGGATATGCATGCGCGTCGCACCTTGTACCGACGGGCACTGCGACACTGGAAAGTGCGAACCTCTTTTTGCACGCGCCCCAAGTGTGAGATTTTATATGGATGTTTTTATGATTTTTACTGTTTTTCAATGTACTGGAGGGGGAGACTCATATGGTTTCAGAAGGGGGACTGACGGATGACATGCAGCGAAAGCGACAGCCTGGCTATCTGGGTGCCGAGCCCATGCGTCTTTTCATTCGCCGCTTGCGCCGGTCATCACCCGTGCGGCGCTCCGGTATATGGGCGGCATAAGAGAACTGGCGCCGATCCGTGCCGGACCGCCGTTCCCTGATACCATCCGGGGAGTGGGAATCCATAGTTGTTGCCGTTTCGATTAAAAACTGTTCAATAAGCGGAAACTGTCGAATCGTCCGCTTATGGCGCATTTTTCGGACCAATCTTCCCGCCACTAAGTGGCAAATTCTAAATCCTGACAAATTACAGGATGGGCAGGGCGCAGACACAAAAGGGGACTGCCGGGGGGGTAATCATAAAAACCCGCCCTGCTCC
>JAERRP010000883.1 GCA_016735415.1 Desulfobacterales bacterium
GGTTGGTTTCGGAAAAGCCACTGGCGATGATCGCCCGTTGACCCGGGTGCTGTTCGAGAACCCGGCGATAGGTATCAAGCCCGTCCATGCCAGGTTCCATGATCATGTCCAGCATGAGCAGGTCGCATCGATGTCCCTCCAGGTGGGCAATAGCTTCTTCGCCGCTGGCGGCCGTGGCCACCTTGTAGTTCAGTTTGCCTAACAGGCTGGCGGCGATTTCGCGCTGCGCCTTGATATCATCAACGACGAGAATGGTCTCTCCATGCCCCATATAGTCTTTCATCGGCAGAGGGGCCGATTTCGCAGCCGGTAATTCACGCGTCACGGGAAAATAAATTTTAAAAACCGTGCCCTGATCGATGTCACTCTGGACGTCAATATAGCCGCCATGATCCTGAACCGTTCCCCATACCACGGCCATGCCGAGACCGGTCCCGCTGCGGCCCATGATTTTGCGCGAATAGAACGGTTCGAAAATGCGATTCAGATCGTCGGGCGCGATGCCGATGCCCTCGTCACGGATGTCAAGAACGACATAATCACCCTCCTCGACATTGTCATAGCCCCTGAACGGTTTATCCACATAGCGGTTATAGGTCCTGACCGTTACCAGCCCGCCCTCGGGTTGCGCCTCGTAAGCGTTGTAGATAAGGTTCATTATCGTTTTACGCAGATGGACGTCGGCACCCTTGATGTTTAACAGATCACCATTCAGATGCATTTTGACCTTCACCTGGGGAAAAGTGTCGGTAAGACTCCTGTGTTCGGGAGAGGAGACATAACCGGTGATGATTCCGTTCAGGTTAAGAACCTCCACGTGGGTTACCCCTCGGCGTGCCAATGTCAGCAGATCCTGAACGATGGCGGCGGCTTTTTGTCCGGATTCCTGGATTGTCTGGATGGGCTCACGCAAGGGGCTGTCTTCCGGTAATTCCATCAACAGGAATTCGGGGTAACTGACAAAACCGGTAAGAACATTGTTGAGGTCGTGGGCCACGCCGCCCGCCAGCAGTCCCAGTGATTCCATTTTCTGAGAGCGCGTCAGTTTCTGCTGAAGTTCTTCCTTTTCCTTCTGAATCATTTCCTGATGGGTCATGTCCAGAGCGAAGCCGATGATGCCGATAACTTCACCCTGCGAGTTTTTATAGGGTATTTTGTCAATAATAATTGATTTGGGACCATCAGGCGTGGCGACAATGCCGCGCCGCTGCAACAGGGGACGTCCGGTATGGATGACTTCCGCGTCATCTTCGAAAAACGAGGCCCGCACGTCGGGAAACAGATCACGATAGGAATGGCCGATAATCTCATTGATCGGAAGGTTTAGAAAGCCGGCAAAACGTTTATTGGCACGGATGAATCGGCCGCTGCTGTCTTTGAAAAAGATCAGGGCCGGTGAGGAGTCAAGCATGATCTGCAGCTCCCGGGTTTTATTTTCCAGCAGCGATTTAACCTGGTGCAACTCCCGGGTGCGCTCTTCCACCATTTTTCCCTGGTTGGAAAAGATATCATAGTAATTGTCGATCAGATTCTGGTATTCGGTCTGGCTGAGGGTCAGTTCATTCTTGAGGTGTTTGATCTGGGTTTCCATAAACCGGATCTTGCGATCGAGCGCTTCCGTATCGGTGGGTATATTCACTTTACAAAAGGCCTTTTTCGACCATATCCGCGATGATCACGTGAACGTCATTCATGATTAAATCAACGGCATGCGGCTCGACGGATAAGTTTTGGATACATTGGTTGAACATGGCTTCGTTTTCAGGCGGGGCATCACAATAGCCGATTTCCGCCTGCTGACAACAATGATTGGCGACAAAAAGCGTCGCTGCAATCAGGCTGAATTCAGCCGGTGCCTGGTCGGGTGTATGATGGTATTCGATGCCGTGAATGATTTCGTCCGGCAGTTGCCAGTCCCGTAATACAACCGAACCTATACGGCTGTGATCGAAGCCCAGTACGCGCTGTTCCGCCTGCCAGAGCGGTATGCCTTTGGCTCTCGCCAGGTGTAGCGCTTCCAGCAGTCCCGGATTCCGGAACTGGTCTTCGATAATAATGCCAAGATCGTGCAACAATCCCACCGCATACGCATTTTCACCCCGCTGAGCGAATTCACGACGATATAGCATTTTGGCAAACTGAGCAACCGCCACACTGTGTTTCCACAGGGATTGTCTTGTATACCCCTCAATGTTAACCACTTTCTGGAATATTTCACATACTTTCTGGTTAAGCGCCAGCTCTTTCAATGCCTCGAAACCAATAAAGATCACGGCTTGTTGGATATCGGCAATTCGTCGGCGGGGAGCAAAAAAGGCCGAATTGACCAGTCGCAGGACGTTGGCGGCAAGGGGCGGGTCGGTCAGGATAATATCAACCAGATCTTTGGCGGTGGCTTCCGGGTCATTGACTACAGCCATAATCCGGGCAACGATTCCGGCAATGCTGGATATATTGGATTTATTAACCTGTTTAACAAGTCGATTCAAATCATGATCGTTTTCCATAAGATATCCTCGGGTTGTCTGTGAACACCATCGGTTTTTAAATGCAAAACTTTAACGTTTATTCCTGAAATTACACGGAATAATTGTTCGTCATGAAAGGATCGAGTGATGGATAAGGGATTGTGGTCAGGAAGACGCCGGACGCAATGCTGCAATAGCCGGGGTGTCACGGTGTATCTGCAGTCAAAAGTCTTTAAGGCCGGCCAATGTACAGAAAAGGGCGATACATCCTGTTTTGGGGAGATGTATTACAATTTCCGTGTCGCCGTGGACGGGATGTCGATAAGATAGCCTGGGATCTTATTTAGTGGCGTATTGCTGCACAGGCTCGGTTTGGGGCGCAATCTGGTGCCGCTTGATTTTTTCAACCAGGGTGGTGCGGTTGAGATGAAGCAACTGGGCCGCCTTTTTTTTGACCCAGCGTGTTTTCTCAAGGGATTGCAGAATAAGAGCTTTTTCAAATTCGGTAACCGCTGAATTCAGACAGATGCCTTCATCGGAAAGACGGAAATCAGGACGAGAGGCGCCCTGCGGTTGCGTGTTTCTTATTTTCATCGGGAGATCGTTTTTTTCGATGATGCCGTCCTCTTTGAGCACCACCAGGCGCTCCATGAGATTGCGCA
>JAERRP010000365.1 GCA_016735415.1 Desulfobacterales bacterium
ACAGCCGCTGGCGGATGGGTGCCGGCCGCCGGCGAGAAATTTCTAAAGGTTCGTGCAAAATTAAATCAGCAATTTTTTACGCGAGCCATAGGTGTCCGCGTCCTTCCAGACGGGGAAAGCTTCCCGGCAGGCTTCCAGATCGTGATGCGACAGTGTCGTCGTGAAGATATCTTCCCGATCTTCACAGTGATAAAGCACCGCTCCCTGGGGATCGATAACGGTGGAGTCCCCCCGGTAGGCCAGACCGTTACCGTCGGTCCCGACACGGTTGACGCCCACGACGCAGCACTGGTTCTCGATCGCGCGGGCTTTGAGCAGCGCGCGCCAGTGCAACGCCCGCGCTGATGGCCAGTTGGCCACATAGATCGCCAGATCGTAGGCATTGTTGCGATTGCGGCACCAGACCGGAAAACGCAGATCGTAACAGATGAAGGGCCGCACCCGCCATCCCTTGATCGTCACGGTCAGCAATTCCCGCCCGGCGGCGTAGACCTTGTGCTCCCCGCTCATGCGGAACAAGTGGCGCTTGTCATAGGCGTAAAACTGCCCGTCGGGCTTGACCCACAGCAGACGATTGTAGAGACGGCCGTCTTCACGGATGATCACGCTGCCGGTCACATCGGCAGCCAGCCGCCGGGCCATTTCCGTCATCCAGCCCAGCGTGGGACCCCGCATGCTTTCCGCCAGGGGACCGGCATTCATGGTAAAACCGGTGGTGAACATCTCGGGCAAGACCACGAGGTCGGCCGCCCCTTCGGCGGAGGCCAGAACATTATCGAAATAGGCCCGGTTGGCGTCGGGATCCTCCCAGGCCAGGTTGGCCTGAACCAGGGTGACCTTCAGATGCGACATAGCTTTTCAGCCGCCTCCTTCAACGTGGCGTCGTTCTTGGCAAAACAGAAGCGCAACACGCGATGATCGTCCAATTGGTGATAAAACACCGACGGCGGTATGGCCGCCACGCCATGGTCGATCGTCATGCGGCGGGCGAAAACCGTATCGGGCTCGTCCGTGATCGCGGCATAGTCCACCATCTGGAAGTAAGTGCCTTCACAGGCCAGCGGACGGAAACGCGACGGTCGGATCAGGGAAAGAAAAAAATCTCTTTTCTTCTGATAAAAATCGGATAGTTCCAAGTGATCCGCACGGCTCCCCATGTAATCGGCCAGCGCCATCTGGATCGGCGTGTTGGACGCAAATGTCAAATATTGGTGAACTTTGCG
Source organism: Desulfobacterales bacterium (assembly GCA_016735415.1). The sequence goes on from JAERRP010000365.1 coordinate 1,224, forward strand.
CAATTCGGCGCTCATGGCGGCCGGCGCCAGGCAGTAACCGATCTTCCAACCGGTGGCGTGGTAAGTCTCCCCGAACGAACTGACCACGAAACTGCGGCGGCGCAGTTCCGGGTCGCGGGCCATGCTTTCATGACGGAGGCCGTCGAACAAAATGTGCTCGTAAACCTCGTCGCTGAGAATCAGGAGATCCGAACCGGCGACAAGTGCTTTTAACTGCGCGATGTCTTGCGGGGCCAGTATGCGGCCGGTGGGATTGTGGGGCGAGTTGAGGATCAGCAAACGCGTATGGGCGGATACGGCCTTCCGCATCCTGTCCCAGTCCATGCGGTAGCCGGGAAACGTCATGGGAACAAACACCGCCCGGCCACCGTTCAACCGAACCGCCGGTTCGTAGGCGTCGTAAGCCGGTTCGACGATGATCACCTCGTCCCCGGGCCGCACCACGGCCGTGATAGCCGCATACAAAGCTTCCGTCGCGCCCGAAGTGACAGTCACTTCGCTTTCCGGATCATAAGCGGCATCATATAAGGCGGCGGTCTTAGCGGCAATCGCTTCCTGCAGAGCGGGAACGCCCGCCATCGGCGCATACTGGTTACAGCCTTTCCGCATGTAATGGATCACGCGATCGATCAACGCCGGGCTGACGTCAAAATCCGGGAAGCCCTGAGAAAGATTGATGGCGCAGTGCTCGGCCGCCAGCTGCGACATCACGGAAAAAATGGTCAAGCCGATATCGGGTAGTTTGCTGGGTAGTGTCATGGGGGTTATTCCTCTTCGAGGAAAAAACGCCAGGCACAATACCAGTCATCCGGATGCGCATCGGGCGGGCACCCGATACATTCCGTCTTGATCCGGGGATCGAAGGCCCGCGCAAAATATGTGTACTCGACAAGCCCCGCCGATTTACAGGGATAGTCATCCAGGCCTTTGCGTTTGCGGGCCACTTGGCCCCGGCATTCATCCATCCGGAAAATAAACGCCTGCGGGCCGTCGTCTTCGAAGGACTGGCGGTTGATCCGTCCGTAAACCCTGAAATTGAGCGCCTGTCTCAGGCCTTCCAGGCCTGGCGCCAGTTCGGATCCCAGGAAGCGACGGATGGACCAGGCCTCGAAGGGCGAGAACTGGGCCCAGCAGGAATCGTTGCAGCGTTTGGCATCATTCATCCCGTGGTTGAATTCCACCGCCTGAAACCAGACCCCGTCGTTGGCCAGCCAGTTGAAGGCCACGTTGTCCAGCAGAGACTCCAGCGTATCGTCAGGCAGATCCAACAGGGGTTTGGGCAGTCCGTCTTCCAGCTCGAACCCCAGTGTTTTGCCCAAACGCTTCAACTGAATCCCGAGGCTACGCCGGGACGCCCCTGCCAGAACGTCATAGGCCTGGTCCGGCGGCAACTGGTGTCGGACTTCACCATACCACATGGCGTAATGCATGATCGTCCGATGGATAAAATCCACCACAAGCCGTGCTTTGTCTTTATGCGCCAGATCGTCGATGCCGATTACAGGTTTGGTGGTCATGGAACCATCCCCAGAGGCGAATTCAACCTCCATCTAATGCCCAATGGCAGCGTTGTGAGAATACTCCCGCTGACTTGGCAAGTTTTTGGAAGTCCCCCCGGAGGGGGTGTCTAAATGCCTTTATGGTGTTTTTCCTCAATCCTCCTGCAGTTCCGTCAGATCGGCATAATGGTCCAGCGCTTCGGGGTTTCGCAGGGCATCCTGGTTGGTCACGGGCTTGCCGTGGATAACTTTCCGCACCGCCAGTTCCACCTTTTTCATATTCAAAGTGTAAGGAATGTCGGGAATGGCTACAATTTTAGCCGGCACATGGCGTGGGGAGGCGTTGGCCCGGATGGTCGCGCGAATCCTGTTCTGCAGATCGTCCGTCAATTCATGCCCCGGGGCCATCTGCACGAAGAGGATGACGCGCACGTCGTTCTTCCAGTTCTGCCCCACCACCACACAGTCGGCGATTTCTTCGATGGGGTCGATCTGGCGGTAGATCTCGGCCGTTCCGATGCGGACACCGCCGGGGTTCAGGGTGGCGTCCGAACGCCCGTGGATAATCACGCCGCCACGCTGCGTAATGGTAATGTAGTCGCCATGGCGCCAGATATCGGGGTAAACGTCGAAATAGGCCTTGTGGTATTTCTGCATGTCGGGATCATTCCAGAAATAAATCGGCATGGAGGGAAACGGCGCCGTACAGACGAGTTCGCCCTGCCGGTCGATCACGGATTGCCCGTTTTCGTCGAAGGCTTCCACTTTCATACCCAGCCCGCGGCACTGCAGTTCCCCGGCATACACCGGCCCCATGGGGTTGCCCAGGGCAAAGCAACCGTTGAGATCGGTACCGCCCGCAATCGAGGCCAGCTGCAGATCCTTCTTGATGTGCGCGTAAACAAATTCAAAACCTTCGATGGAGAGCGGGGAGCCGGTGGAGAGAACGGCCCGCAGGTTCTTGAGATCATACTGGTCCGCCGGCCTGACACCCGCAGCCTGCAGGGCGGCAATATAGCCCGCACTGGTGCCGAACACCGTAATCCCTTCCTCCTGGGCCAGCTCCCAGAGAGCGCCCGGATGGGGATGGAAGGGGTTGCCGTCGAAAAGAACGACAGTCGCCCCGACCGCGAGGGCCGAAGTCAGCCAGTTCCACATCATCCAGCCGCAGGTGGTGAAGTAAAAAATCGTATCCGAGCGTTTCAGGTCGGTATGCAGGACCAGTTCCTTCATCTGGTGCAGTAAAATGCCGCCGGCACTCTGCAGCATGCATTTGGGCAGACCGGTGGTGCCCGACGAGTACATGATGTAAAGGGGATGATCGAACGGCAATTGTTCAAAGGCCGGCGTGCCACCGTCATAACCGGCAATGAAATCATCGAAAAGGGCGGCTTTCGGAACGGCGCTGATATCCGGTCGGTCCTCGGTGTAGGGCACCACCACCACCTGCTCGATGGACGGCAGTTGCGCCAGGATATCGGCCACGCGGCCCAGGCTGTCGATGGCCTTGCCTTTAAAAAAGTAGCCGTTGGCGGTAAAAAGCACCTTGGGCTTGATCTGCCCGAAACGGTCCAGCACGCCCTTGATCCCGAAATCCGGCGAACAGGAAGACCAGGTGGCCCCCAGGCTGGTGGCCGCCAGCATGGCCACGATGGTCTCGGGCATATTGGGCATGAACCCCACCACCCGGTCGCCGACGGTTACACCACGGTTCCGCAGGGCTTCGGCCACCCGGGCGACCACCCGATAGAGCTCCGCATAGGTCATCCGCCGAACCGGCCGGTCTTCGCCTTTGAAGATCAGGGCCGTCTGCGCATCGCGATAGCGCAGCAGGTTTTCGGCAAAATTGAGACGGGCCCCTTCGAACCATTTGGCCCCGGGCATTTTGGCCAGGTCATCCACCACCCGGTCGCTGGTCTGCGAAGCACGGATCTCCATAAAGTCCCATATCATCGCCCAGAATTCAGGAATCGATGCAACCGACCATTGGTAGAGATCGTCATAGCACGCCAAGGCCGTTCCACACCGCTGGTTCACGTACTGCATGAAGCGGTACATGTTGCTTTGTTGAATCTGCTCCTTGCTGGGCTCCCATAGCAGCTTATGCATGCCCGCAACTCCCTTCTACCCGGATGGTGCGCCTTCGGGTTTTATTGGTCGTAGAGAACGGCCAGAATCGTGGTTTGACCTGTCTTGGCGGCGATGAGATGCGGCGTCGTCGACAGATAATAGACGCTGTCCCCCGGGGCAAGTTCGAACGGGTCCTCGGCGATCTGCATGACCGCCGTACCTTCCAGAACATAGATGAATTCCTCGCCGTCGTGCACCGAGAGTTCACCCTGGGGGTTTTCCTCCAGCGTGACCAGCAGGGCTTCCATGTGACGGCCCTGGACCTCGGGGGCCAGGCTTTTGTAGGTGTAAAGCTTCTGGGTGCCGGCCTTGCCCGTGGAGCGCGAAACGGTCTTCTGCTCCTGCTTGCGGGTAATGGCGTAGAGCCGGTCGCCGACCCCGGACACCAGGCGGCCGAAGGCACTGTCCAGGGCCTTGGAAAGTTTGATGGCCGTGCCCAGTTGCGGGTAGACCTCCTGCTTTTCGATCTGGTCCAGCAGTGTTTCCTCGAAGCCGGTCAGGTTGGAGAGATCTTCCAGCGTGAGGCCCTTGGATTCCCGCAGGAGCCGTACGCGATCGCCGATCTCCTCGGTTCCCTCCTTGGCGGGCGCGTCGATCTTGCCCGTCAAATCCTCAAAATAATCCACATTGATGTGCGGTTTGTCGTCTTTGCTTTTCATGGATCACCCCTTGATAGTGGTCGACAACCGTGTGACTGTTCGCCCTTATTCCTTCCGACGCAGATGTTCCGGAAGAACCGCCTGGCCCTCCCAATCCGCGGGCAGCTTCAGGCCCGGGGCTTCGCCCAGTCGCGTTTTGACCTTCTGCAGACCGGGCCGGGCAAATTCGGGATGCCCCTCTTTGAGGGTTCTTCCGTTGATGACCGCTTCGCTGCGCAGCCGGTGTCCGACCGCACGCTCGATCTGACGGCCGAGCCAGAGCACCCGGTCGACGTCATAGCCGTGTTCGATACCCATTTCGTCAATTTGTACCAGTGTATCCTCGAAGCATACAAGCCCCACGTAGCGCGGGTCCTCGTAATAGTATGCGCCCGTGCCCGGCACCGGGCAATCGTCCAGGAAATTGGCCGGCTGCCCGCCCATTCCCCCCAGGACCCCCTCGTAATGGGTTATGCCGGCCTGCAGGGCCGCCAGGACCGAAGCCGAGGCCACGCGTTTGGTTTCATGGAAATGGGCGATGTGGACGCTGGTGTCCGGGATTTCATCCAGAATCATGGCAAAATAGCGGTAGACCTCCGGGGCCGAGGCGCTGCCGTCATGATCAGCGTGTTCGATATCGGAGGCGCCGATCTCCAGAAAGCGCTTGGTGAATTCGACGGCGTCCCTCATGTCGGTGGCGCCCGCGATCGGGCTGCCCCAGATGGTGCTGACTGTGCCGCACATCTTCATCCCGGCATCCCGGCATTTTTTAATGCAGCGTTCGGCCTCCTTCCAGTAATCCGGCAGGGTCGTGCCTGAATTCGCAAAATGATGTTCTTCTTCGGTGGAGACCATCATCAGGCAGCGATCGGGGCCAATGCCCCGCTGCCGCAGTTCGATGGCCTGGTCCACCGATTTCTCGCGAATCGTTACGACCGTAATGCAGATCTCGTCATAATTGATGCCGCGTTTGGCACACTTACTGCGGAAACGGTCACTGCGCAGGTGGCCCAGTACCTCTTCGGCGTCGCGGAACTGCGGCATGAGGTAGGTGTTGCCCAGGTTGGTTACCTCGATGTTGCGGCAGCCGGCAAAAATCATTTCCTCGGCATAGAAAATCTTGGCCCGGGTGGAGATAAATTTCTCCAGATGCTGAAACCCGTCCCGAACCGTAATATCGCCGATGGTCACTTTCTTCGGCATTCGTGGAAAAATTTTCCAGTAATCGTATTCCGTCATGGGGTCATCCTCCTTTATTGTATTCTACACGGCAGTTCTAGTTTGTGTCCCATCTGTCCATGTTAAAAACGGAAATTGCCGAAGGCCGGCGGCCCGATCTCCCGCAACAGGCTGTCCTCGAAGGCCATGGCCAGCCAGTCGCGCATCTCCGTGAACTTCAGCACGCGATCGCTGAGCAGGCGGGCGCCGCAATAAAAGGGGTGCGCCTCACCGTCGTACTTGCTGATCATCTTCTCGCTGAAGGCCTGCTTTTCGTTTTCACTCATGGTGTTGCCCCGGGCCTTGTGCTTGCGTTCTTCGATGGAAAGCAGCACCCCGGCAGCACTGCGCCCACTCATGACCGAGGTCCGCGACCGCATGCTGTGGAAGAGAAAATGCGGCCGGTAGGCCCGTCCGCACATTCCGTAGTTGGCGGCCCCGTTGTCCGGTCCGATCACCAGCTGGATCCGCGGCACCTGGGCGCAGGAAACCGCCCGCACCATGTCGGAGCCGTACTTGCCGATGCCCATGTGTTCCGAATCGGAGCCCACCATATAGCCCGGCGAACTCTGGATAAATAGCAGGGGAATCTTCTCCTGGCTGCAGCGCACGATCCACTCGGTGGCCTTGCGGGCCGCTTCCACGAAAATAATACCGGCCGCGTTGGAGGCGATCACCCCCACCGGAATTCGCTTGATGCGCATTTTGCCGGCCACAATGTTGTCGCCGCGGCCCGGGGCATAGTTCTGTTTGTATTCGGAGAACATGCTGTCGTCCGCCAGGCACTGCAGCACCGTGCGCATGTCGATTCCCTGGTGGATGGTCGCGGGTAGAAGATCATAAAGGCTGTCGGCCGGCACGCTCGGTGGTCGTTCTTCGAAACGCTGGATTCGGATCTGCTGGGGCATTTCCAGGCAGAGGATTTCCCGCACGCGGGCGATGGCCTCGTCCTGGCTGGTGCAGAAATGATCGGCCCCGCCGGAAACCTGGGTATGCACGCGTGCCCCGCCCAGATCTTCGGCCGAAATGACTTCGCCGGTGGCCATTTTGACCAGCGGCGGCCCGCCCAGAAAAGAATAGGCCTTCTGATCGATCATGACGGACTGACAGGCCATAAAAACGATATAGGCCCCCCCGGCGGTGTTGCCCCCGGTACTCAGGGTGATCTGCTTGAGACCCATGGCCGACATGCGGGCCATATTGTAGAACATGGAGCCGAAATGCTGGTCATCCGGGAAGACCTCGGCCTGCATGGGCAGAAAGGCGCCGCCGCTGTCGGCGATGTAGACGCAGTTCAGCCCGCAGCGCTCGGCGACGGCCTGGGCGCGCATATGCTTCTTCAGAGTGATGGGGAAATAGGTGCCGGCCTTGACCCGGCTGTCGTTGGCGAAAATCATGGTCCAGTTGTTGTAGATCTTGCCGATGCCGGTGACGAGACCGCCGCAGGGGACGTCCTCGACGCCCGGGTAGCCCATTCCGAAGCCGGCAATGCGGCTCAGTTCGAAAAATTCCGTACCGGGATCGATCAGCATGCTGATCAACTCCCGCACCGGCCGTTTGCCCTGTCCCGCCAGACGGTCTACCGCCTTTTGCCCTCCGGGCCACATGGCCAGTTGGACCAACTGGTCCAGTCGTTGTTCTTCGCCCAGCCAGAAGGCCCGGTTGTTGTCGGCCTGCGCGCCGGCAGCGGGTGCTGTGGTCGTATCAGTCATAGCGGTCATTCTCCTTTGTATACCGGTTTGCGCTTTTCGCGAAAAGCGGCCAGCCCCTCCAGCCGATCCCGGGGTGGAATCGTGAGCCAGTAAGCATTGGATTCAATTGCCAGCCCGGTGTGCAGATCCGTTTCGAGGCCACGGTTGATGGCATATTTGGCCTGCTCGATGGCGATGGGGCCGGTTTCGCAGATCTCCGCCGCCATGGCGGCGCTGGCACTGAGCAGCTCGCTCGGCGGGCAGACCCGGTTGACCATTCCGATGGCCAGGGCCTCGGCGGCCGGCACCCGTTTGCCCGTGAAGATGAGTTCCTTGGCTTTACCCCGCCCGACCAGGCGCGGCAGCCGCTGGGTTCCGCCCGCGCCCGGGATGATCGCCAGGCGTGTTTCGGTCAACCCCATGCTGGCGCTTTCGGAGGCCAGCCGGATATCGCAGGCCAGTGCCAGTTCAGTACCACCGCCCAGGGCAACACCGTTGACCGCCGCAATGACCGGTTTGTTCAAGTCTTCGATCCGGGTGAAAAGGTTGCGGATGGTGTAGATAAACTCCTTGACCTCAATCGGCGTCAGGCGGGCCCGCTCCTTGAGATCGGCCCCGGCACAGAAGGCCCTGTCGCCGGCGCCCGTGATAATCACCACGCGCACGTCGCTGCGGAAACGAAGGCCTTCAATGGCGGCTGCCAGCGCGCGCAGCAGTTCGAAATTAAAGGAATTCATCACCTGGGGGCGATTGAGGGTCAGTTGCACCACCCCGTTATT